>DATJUD010000091.1:0-22599 GCA_035502695.1 Acidobacteriaceae bacterium | reverse complement strand
ACCCTTGGAATCGGTGACGGTCGTGTGCTGAATGTTGGTTGCAACGTCAGTGGCGACTACGGTGACTCCGGGGACCACCGCACCGTTGGGATCCGTAACAACTCCGGAAATGGAACCGGTGATGCTTGCCCAGGCTGCGATGGACCCCAGCACAACGAAGATACCGATGAGGGCTGAGATAGACTTGGTGAAGCTCTTCATAAATAAGGTCCTCGCGTTGATGTTTGTATCAGAACTCCGCAATAGAAACGTTTGAATAAAGCCTTAGATAGAATCGGATTGAACCATCCTTGACCTGTCAATGTCAATCAAAAACGTAAGCTGCGAAACGATACGAAGCGAAACCAGAGAAGGAATGCATGTGGGCTAAACGCGGCGCTACTCTGCGCGCAGCGTCGTCAGTGACGGAAACGAATGATGCGTTTGAGGCGAACGATGGAAACTTAGCCGATCTGGTTATAGTGCTGCGCGACGCTCCAGCCAACGGTTGCAGCAGGCATCAGCTCGAGCTCGCGCACTTCCCCTCCCCGGCGGACCGGTGAGCCATCGGGACCCGGGTTGGGCAGGAAACGATTCGTTGCCGAACTGAGACATGCCGTGAGTTCGGGTAGAACCTGCGATACACGCGACACGACTGTCGCCTGAGGAGTGATCGAGATTTCTGTCGATTTAGAAATCACCGCGCTGACAATCGTGCGTGCTGCATCCTGTGCGCTGG
This sequence comes from Acidobacteriaceae bacterium, assembly GCA_035502695.1. Lineage (GTDB taxonomy): Bacteria > Acidobacteriota > Terriglobia > Terriglobales > Acidobacteriaceae > JAKAAZ01. The sequence continues at coordinate 21,881 of DATJUD010000091.1, read as the reverse complement.
AGGAAACGCCGGGAAGATTCGCCAGCAGGCTGAACCAGCGATACTCGCGCGGCGCATCTCCGGAGAAAAGTGCGTTCAGATGAGAGCCGGTCCGCATGAGACCAGGGCAGACAGTGAGCACATGAATTCCCTTTGCCCGCAGCTCTGCATGGAGTCCCTGGGAGAATCCGGTGACAGCAAATTTGCTGGCGGTGTACGGAAGCAAGTGCGGCACCGCAACCTTGCCGCCGACTGAAGAAATGTTCACGATCACGCCGTCGCGACGACTGAGCATCTGCGGCAGGACCATCATGGAGCACTGGACGCCGGAGAAGAAATTCATGTCCATCACGTTACGAAAATTTTCGATCGTTTGAGATTCAATCGGCCCCACTGCAATTACGCCGGCGTTGTTGACAAGGATATCAATGCCTCCAAAGTGCTCTGTCGCGCGTTGGACAAGAGATTGAACTTCTTCCGGTCGACGCAAGTCGGCAGGCATGGTCATGATGCGATTTGGCTCGACAGATGTTCTCTCGAGAACAAGCAGGCGAGCCCGCTCGAGTTCGTCTGAGTCTCTGGCTGTCAGGACAAGTTTCGCGCCGTGATGTCCAAACTCCTCCGCAAGGGCGAGGCCTAACCCGCGAGACGATCCGGTGATCAGCACGACTTTGTCGCGGAGCTGCGCGGCGTTGGGGAGCTGCTTGGATTCAGGAAGCGGCTTCGACGCTCTTCGACGTTCGCGTTGCATGAGTGCCGCTGCGACGGCTGCAGCGGTCAGAACCGCGGCGCCGGCTAATGTCGAAGTTACAATCCAAGCTGCATGTTTGACTTTCATGGATTCTCCTCGCTCGCGTGCATTCCATAATGGATGGCTTGAGACCATGATTGTATGCCCGTTGAGCTGAGAGTTGAGGCTAGTAAAAGCCAGGAATCAATGAAAGCAAGCTCGCCGGGGGCTTGTGGCAACCCCTCTGCTGTGAGTCCAATCCTACTGTGTAGCGGAAGATAAATCTTCCGAGAAGGAGGGTAGACTATCGCCATCCAAAGATTCTGCAACGAAACTCCCGCAGCCACCAGAGGTTTGGATTGGCTTCGGGTGGCAGCCAAAAAAGTGTAACAACCCATGTGATACCGGAAGAACGAGGGAAACGCGGGCTGAGCCCGTAAGGCCCGATTTATTCCGGGAAACCAAGGTTGTGATCTGGAAGCCGAACCAGACCTGCGAAAAAAATCGGACGGTGTATGGGCGATTCTCCTGCAAGGGACATCGCCCTTCGCTTTGTAGCGCGCAAGTTTTATATAACTGCAACTGAACTTCGCGGATTATCCATCTGAGACAGCGTGTACCGGGAGGCGAGATTGCTGGCGACGATTGCGTGGGTATCGATTGCAGTGGCATTTGCATGTGCGCTGTGGATTGCGGCGGATGAAGTACGGCATCCGCAGGCGATGGCAATCATGAATATTGTGTGGCCGGTGACAGCGCTGTATCTGAGTGTGTTTGCGTTATGGGGATACTACAAAATCGGACGCGCGAAAACACGAGGCACAAGGCACCACCACTCCATGTCGATGGAACACGCCGAGCAACGCAGCAACCCGACGGCGGCGCAGGTTGCGGTGGGCACTAGCCATTGCGGGGCGGGATGCATGCTGGCGGATGTGGCCTGCGAATTCTGGATTGCCGCTGCCGGCATTACGCTTCTGGGTTCGGTGTTGTGGGCGGAGTACACAATCGACTTTGTTGGTGCGTGGGCGCTGGGAATTCTGTTTCAGTATTTCGCCATCCAGCCGATGCGGCATTTGCCGGTGGGTCAGGCGCTGGTAGCAGCGATCAAGGCGGACACGCTGTCGATTCTGGCGTTTCAGATTGGAATGTATGCGTGGATGGCGCTGGTGTTCTTTCGCCTGTTTCCGCGTCCACACCTTACCCCGTTCGAACCGCAGTACTGGCTGATGATGCAGATTGCCATGATCTGCGGATATTCGACCAGCTTTCCAATGAACCGATGGCTGATCCGCGCAGGACTGAAAGAAGCGATGTGAGAAGAGGATGTTGGGAACAAGCTAGCCGCAGGAATGATTATGCCCTTGGAGTTATCATCTTCTGATAACTTACGGTATGAGCACACTCAGAGTAGGAATCGCCTCGTACAAGAAGATGAAAGAGCGCACCCGCGCGATTGCCCGCGGAGAATTGAAGCCGGGCCCGCGCGATCCGAAGGTCTGGTTTCCGTCGACAGAGAGCATGGCCCGGATTCTCTCGTCGAGAAATCAGGATTTGCTGGATGTGATCCGCAGAACTTCGCCGCAATCCTTGACCGAGCTTGCCGAAACCACAGGACGGAAGAAGCCGAACCTGTCGCGCACCATCAAGACCATGCAGCGCTACGGGCTTGTCGAAGTAACACAGCAGAAGAACGGTCGACTCGTACCCAAAGTAGCCTACAAACGCGTCGAATTGACAATGGAATTGGGAGCGTGACTAATCCCACCCTTCGCGCTCGCCGCGACGAGCGCGAAGGATGGAGTAACCGGCGGACCTACTAGTGATGTCTTTGAAAAGTTACTTGAGGCTGCTTCCTCTGGTAGTCGTAGCCTAGCCGAAGGTCTTCCAGTGGGACTGTCATAGAAAATGACGGACTGTGCCTGAGAACAATGTAAGTACCGTTTATCTCCGCCAACTCTGCGCTGATCAGACCCCACATACCAGTTGGAAGCTGCACGCAAGTCAAGGTGGTCTTTCCCTCTTGCTGCCATGTCAGAAGTTGTCTCACTTTTGGATCAACTGCCGCTGAGTGCAAGACCATGATTTCAGCATCCGTAGCTACCCTGTTTGTGCTGCCTTGCCGCACGTAACAATCACCTCGAAAATGAGGCCTTGCCAGGCTCGCCTTCACATCTACGACGGCGATTCTCTTTGCATGATGTTCGTATATATCGATAATTACGGGAATGGATGGGCGGCACCTATTGCGCGCTAGATTGCTAATAGTCTGCTGCGCTTCGTCCGCGCCGACGCTTATACCAGCGATCGTTTTATCGGGATTTTGCCCGATGATGATCTTTCCTCCACCGCGTCCAGCTAGATCATTGGCAAAGGCGATCAGCGTGTTCCGGATTGCATCTGTGTCAGCAAGACTTGCTTTGCGCTCAAGAGTGTCACTTTCATCGGCGTCCACTAGACTGTTGAGTTCATCGAGCGAAATCATACGAGCATTGTAACTGCGCTCCACTCTGCTTAAATAGAGGGATGAGAGATGGAGCGGGGACAGCCGTAGATGTACTGGTGATTGGGGCCGGGCCGACGGGGCTGGCATGCGCCATTGATGCGCAGAATGCAGGCTTCGACACACTGCTGATCGACAAGGGCTGCCTATGCAACTCGCTGTTTCATTACCCGTCGAACATGACCTTCTTTACGACGCCGGAGCTGCTGGAGATCGGCAACATTCCCTTCAGCAGTCCGAACCAGAAGCCGAACCGGCAGGAGGCGCTGGAATATTACCGCAAGGTGGCGCAGCATTTTCGGCTGAAGCTGCACCAGTATCAGCATGTGGATCGCGTCGAAGGCGAGGCGGGCGATTTCATCGTTCACTGTATGGACACTGCCGGGCGGCCGCACCAATACAGGGCGCGAGCGCTGATCATCGCTACCGGATATTACGATCGCGCCAACTATCTCAACATTCCCGGCGAAGATCTGCCCAAGGTCTTTCATTATTACCAGGATCCGCATCCCTACTTTGATCAGGATGTGCTGGTGATTGGCGGCAAAAATTCCGCGGCGATTTCGGCGCTGGATTTATGGCGGCACGGGGCGCGTGTGACGCTGGTCCATCGCGGGGCCGCGATGCACAGGCACGTGAAGTACTGGATTCTGCCGGACATTGAGAATCGCATCGCCCACAATGAAATCCACGCACATTTCGAGACGGTCGTGGAAGAAATCATGATCGACTCCGTGCGTCTGCTCACACCAGAGGGCCCGATCACGCTGAAGAACGACTTTGTGTTCGCGATGACGGGCTATCATCCGGACTTCAGCTTTCTAGAAGCCCTTGGGGTTCGTCTAACAGGGACGGACCGCACGCCGCAGTTCGATCCGCAGACGTTGGAGAGCAATGTTCCTGGAATCTACCTGGCGGGAGTGGTAGTTGCAGGCGCGAGGACGAACGAAATCTTTATTGAAAATGGGCGCTTCCACGGCGCGCAGATTGCGGCCGGACTGCGCCAGAAGCTGCGCACGGCTGTAAAAATCTTATAGAAGAATGTTGGCCCAAACGATGGCGCGAGTGGGTCGGCATCGCCATCGAACTCCTGCTCCAATAGAATGAAATCAACGACTTTAATGCGTCAGCTTTTCCCACGCAGTATTCGATGGCAGCTGATCTGGGGCACGGCGTTACTGCAATGCCTGCTGGTAGCCGCTGTGTTTGGATACGTCTATCACGAGCAGCGCAACAGCCTTCGACGTCGCACTATGGAGAGGCTGACTTACCAGGCGAATGTGCTGGCGACCATCGCAGGCTCCGAATTGAAGGACCAGAAACTGGCGCGCCTGCAACTGATTCTGGACGGAATGGTGGCAACGCCGTCGATCCGCGCGGCGCGCATCACAGACATGTCCGGCGACACGCTGGCCTATAGCAACGAGGCGGGAAAGACATCCTATCCGCCGCTTTCAGATGCGGAGCGCCGGCATTTAGGTCCATTGACAACGGCCAGCATCTTCGACGATGGAAGGCGCGGCATCGTTGCGGCGGAAGCGATTGAAATCGACAACGTGCCCATCGCTGTGGCGTGGGTATATCCCGATACCGCGGAAGACCAGGTCGATTTATCCAGCCTTCTGCGTTCCGCGTTATTGTTCGCACTGCTGGCGATTGCCGCCAATGCCCTGTTCTCTCTGTTGCTGGCACGGTCTGTGACGCGCCCGTTACGAGGTCTGCTGCGCGGCACCAAGCTGCTGATTCGCGATCCGGAACGCAGCGACGTATTCCCTTTGAAGACACGATCGCGGAATGAAGCAGGCGAGCTGACGCGCTCCTTCAACACCATGGTGGCGGCACTGAAGGAACAGCGTGCCGGGCTCAACGAAACGCTGGCGCTGCTGGACTCCATGCTGGCGAATGCCCCCATCGGCTTCGCGTTTTTCGATCGCAAGATGCGTTACGTGCGCATGAACCAGTTTCTGGCGGAGATGGACCAGCTTTCCATCAGCCATCACCTGGGCCGAACCGTGCAGGAAGTCTTTCCTGGCTTGGTAGGCACGCAGCTGGCGGCGGGCATTGAGCATGTGTTCGCGAGCGGTCAGCCGGTCCGGGAGTTGGAAATTCACGGTGAATTGCCGACCGCGCCGGCGAGCCCGCGCATCTGGCTCATCAGCCTGTATCCAGTACGGACTGGAGGAGATCGACCGGCTAACTCGCGTGCGGTTGCAGTCACAAGCAATGGTGGATCGGCGCTTGAACCACCGCCAAATTCTCCGAGCTTGCGCTGGGTGGGCGCTGTGATTGTGGACGCGACGGAGAGAAAGCTGTCAGAGGAATTGCTGCGGAGAACGGAAAAGCTGGCGGCGACGGGCCAGCTGGCGGCTTCGATTGCGCACGAGATTAACAACCCGCTGGAGGCGGTGACGAACCTGCTGTACCTGCTGGACCAACAGCCGCTTGATGAAGAATCGAGACACTACACCGATATGGCGCAGCAGGAAATCGCACGCGTGTCGCAGATCACGCAGCAGACGCTGCGGTTCTATCGGCAGTCTTCCAGCCCAACGCTGATTCAACCGGCCGATGTGCTGGACTCGGTATTGGACCTGCATCATGGCCGATCGAACGCCGCCAAAGTACAGACGATTCGCCGGTACCGCGATGGGGCGGAGCTATATGCCTTCAGCGGAGAGATGCGGCAGCTGTTTGCGAATTTTGTCGGCAATGCCCTGGATGCAATGCCGAATGGCGGAAAGATGTATTTGTCGGTCCGCGCTTCGCAGGCGTGGTATCAGCCGGAAGTCCAAGGGGTGCGGATCACGATTGCCGATACCGGCTACGGGATGACGGAGGCGGTTCGCGAGCGCATTTTTGAACCGTTCTTCACCACCAAGGAAATCACGGGCACCGGGTTGGGATTATGGATAAGTTCGGAGATCATCGCAAAGCACCAGGGAACAGTCAAAGTCCGCAGCCGGCCCGCAGTTGCAGTGGCGGAGAATGACGGAACCACGGACGCCGGGATTGCATCCGGCAACGCAACGACTTCGGCGGGAAAATGCAGCAGCGGCACTGTCTTTATGCTGTTTTTCCCGTTTAATGGACTGGCCGACAGCGCCGTAACGGAAGAATCTGAGTGAAGTTGTTTTGTTATTCACAACAATTGTGGAGCGGGACTAAGTTCCACTGCATCTGCATAAGTAGCTGCTTGCCAGTACCAAAGGCAGGCAAAAACCAAACGGCGGACGCGAACGAAGCGCAAGGTAGTGCATAATGCTTGCAAGGCCTGCGAGAGAGGCTTGTCGACCTAGGAAAACGCCGTGAATCTCCCCAACTCCATAACGATGAGCCGCATCTTTTGTGTGCCGTTGCTCATTTGGCTGCTTTCGCGGACATTTCCCTTCCACTCGTTTTATGGCGAGGCGGAAATTCTAGCCTCAGCGCTCTTCATCCTGGCGTCGATTACAGATGGGGTGGACGGCTATCTGGCCAGAAAACGCGGCCAGATTACGACCATGGGGATGCTGCTGGATCCGCTGGCAGATAAACTGCTGGTGACGGCGGCCTTTATTTCGCTGGTGGAGATGAATCCCCGGATTGTTCCGGCGTGGATCGCGGTGCTGGTGATTGGCCGGGAGTTCCTGGTAAGCGGGCTGCGTTCCATCGCAACCTCAGAAGGTTTTACGATCCAGGCCAGCGACCTGGGCAAACTCAAAATGGTGACGCAGATTGTCGCGGTGGTGGCGGCGATTCTGGATCACCGCTGGACAGTGTGGCATTTCGGCTGGTTCATTATGCCGGTGCATGTGATTGCCATTACGGCTGTCTACTTTATGGCGCTGGTGTCCATTATTTCTGCCACCGATTATTTTGTCGCATTCTGGCGAAAGATTGAGCGCGCGTCTGTCACGCGGCGGCGGGAAACCTTTATTATGAGCAGGAAGAAAGACGTTTCCACCGTCGACCGATTTTCCTGATTCCATTTTCGATCCGGTTGCGTCCATTAGTTGTGGGCCGCAATTGTCGCTTCTGTCTCCTCCTTACAGCGAAGCCCATAAAAAACCCTCGTTTGCTGTGGGGCTCACGAGGGTTTTTTTATGCGACTTGAAAAGGAGATCAGCATTACCGCTATGCGTGTGCCGCCTGCGGGGAAACGCGATGCGTTCCGTGGATAAAGTGATAAGGCGGCCACGGACCAGACAGCATGATCTGGCAATCACGCATGGTCTGGCTGGCGCACGAATATTTGTTCTGATAGCGAACAACGCTCTCGTGCTCAATCAGGTGGGCAATATCAAGCAGCATCTTTCCGCTGTCGGTGCGACGGCAGGTGATGTCTTCCTCCAATGGAGAAAACATGCGATGGACCTGGACAAAGACCGCTTTGGCCTTGGTCTGGCGTTCCCGCTGCACCGCGGCCGTCTCGCGAAGCCGGGAAAGATATTCTTTTCCGACGCAGGGAGACGACAAATACTTGGGTGAATCGGGACCGGCATCCTCAAACACCACCTTCAGGTGCATCTCTGCTTTGCCGCGGAGCCGTTCTACATTGGCGGTGAATTGGCGTTGATTGCTGCGGACCGAGCGGCGCAAGGCCTCGTCGTCGGGAAATACGGTTCCAAAACGGAAGGGCAATACGGTGGAGTGCTCAAAACAGTTGGCAATCACACGCGCATGATCGACGGCCGATTTTTGTTCTAAATTGTCTTCTGGATTGTGTTCACTTACGATGACTGCGAAATCACTGGCGGGGTAAAGGAAGATTTGATTTCCGAGGACACCTACCTGGCTATCGAACGGAACCGGTTTACGATGGTGAGCTAGTTCTGGAAATGCTTGTTTCTCTGCAATGCAATATGCATACCATGCCATGCTTAGTCACTCCATCACGCTGGAACGTACCGACTAGAAACGCCCAGGCTGAAAGTTTGTTTTAGTTTGGACTACATCGAATGCGGTCTCCAAAAAGCAGCTATGTACCGATGCATCAACAATAGGGCTGCGACGCACCAGCATCATCCTAGTCCTAACGATCAAAACCGGCAACTGGTTCGATCAAGAATCGAGGGACTTTTTTTGGAATAGTTTCTTGCGGCGAAAAACACGTGTCGTCCCGCCAACAAAGTAGTGGTGGCAGGCACCTATCGGATGTGGCAATGAGCGCGATTTCGCAGGGGTTGAAGCAAGTTACGCGGCATAGAAGATACTGCGCTGTTACAGCAAACACGAGAGTTCCAGCCGGGCACGGAGGCTCAGACGGAACTCCCAGTTAGCAAATTGGGGCGCGCGGCGAAGCGAAACTGCATTAATGACCGTGAATGGCTTGCACCAGCTTGAGCACAAACATCAACGTCAGCAGAAACAGCGCGGCGATGGCGGAGTTGCGCACCCATCCAGCCATGGCGCGAACCTGATCGGCCAGATCCAGCTGATCTTCAGAGAGGTTGGTCAGGGAGTGGTTCAGCTCCGTAGCGTGCTCTTCCAGTTTCTCCAGTCGGCGCTGCTGTTCTTCAATCGCAGGGGTCACGTCGGTTTGTGCGTCCTTGATTGCAGTCAGGTGCTGTTTGAGTTCGGCGCGTAGATCGTTCCTGAGATCGGCGCTTAACGTCATAAGACCGGGAGCCACGGCAGCCTCGCGCTTAGGGGCTACGACGCGGTCTACTAATGGGATCATCCAGGCAAGATAGGGGAGCATGTCCCCACAAATCCGCAAAATTCGACGTACCATAGGATCTTTGTCCACCGGTCGGCGGGGGTCGACGAGTTCGGTCCGCGGTCCGGTGTCTCCTCTCTTCATCGGCACTTTAAACATCTTGTTTCCCCGTTTCGGTGCGGGAGCGCAGAGCATGGGTCACTACGCGCCACATGTCTTCTCTCGGGGCCGGCTTACCAGTCCATAACTGGAATTGCTCTGCCCCCTGCTGAACGAACATCTCCGCACCTGTAATAACTGCCAGCCCTTTGCTGCGAGCCATGCGTAATAACGGAGTGTCCATCGGGCTGTACACCATGTCGAAAACCAACTTGGCGTTCAGCTCCTTTTCCTCCAGAATGGTCTGCTGTTTACTGCCCACCATCCCGACCGACGTTGCATTCAAAATGACATCGAAACTTGTTTTGGCGACCTGATCGCGCCGAATCGTCTTCGCCTCCGCCTCCCGCGCCAGCTTTTGCGCGGTCTGTGGTGTGCGGTTCAGAATGAAGACCTCGGCGCCGCGTTGCCGTAAAGCAAAGGCTGCTGCCCGCGCCGCTCCTCCGGCCCCTAACAGCAGAATTTTCGCCTTACGTAAGTCCAACCGTTGTTCCAGGGGTCGAATCACCCCGGTGACATCGGTGTTGTAACCGATCAGCTTGCCATCCTGTGAACGAACGACGGTATTACAAGCCCCGATCTTTTGGGAAAGTGCGTCTGTTCTGTCCAGGTGTCTCATTATCTCTTGCTTGAACGGCATCGTAACGCTAACTCCTTGTACGGGAACCTCGCGAATTAACAGCAGCAAATCCGCGAGACTGTCGGTTTGGAGGGCCAGATAGACAGCATTTACGGTTTCCCGGTGGAAGGCAGTGTTCATCATGATGGGAGACAAAGAGTGGCGAACGGGATTGCCGGCAACACCATACACCTTGGTTCCCGCATCGACCTGGTCGGCGCGATAGGCCTCTGTCAGCGTGCGCGCGGCGATTTGTCCGGGCGCGGTTTCCTCGCCGAGAGTGGCGGAAGCAAAGGTAAACCGGCTGCCGGAGCGCAGGCCGAGCACGCGGCTGATGACACCGTAGTCGCCCATGCAAATGCCGATGACATTGCCTTCATCGCGTTTGGATTCGAGGAAGCGCATCATGGTGACGTTGTCGGCCAGGTTGCGCGCGGTAGTCACAATCTTGATGAAGTCGGGCTGCAGCGGCTTGATGCGGTTGTAAATCTTCTCCAGATCCTTCGTGGTTTTGAAGTCGTGATAGGAGATGAGTAGGGCCGCTTCTGTAGCGCGCAACTTCTTCCAGTCGGCGGACTTCATGGCTTCGGCCGTCTGCAGTTCTACATCCATCAGGTCGAAACCGGCGGCAGCGGCTTTCGATAGCACTTCCAGCTCAGCGGCGATCGTGCCCGTGAACTTTCCGCCATTCACTTTGCGGCGGCAGGTGGCGATTGCCGTGACCTCGCGGCGCAACTCGAGAAAATTCTTCAATTTAGGAAGCGCGGCCAGGGGTTTGGGCAGGTAATCCAGTCGAAATTCGATCAAGGTGTTCTCGCGAACCGCCTCTTCGGCTTTCTCCAGCATTTCCTGGGGTGTATTTCCAATAATTGCAACGCAAATGCGGCCAAGCCGCGAGCGAAGGTAGTGCAAACTTACATTTTGAGCGGATTCTGTCATCGTCATTTTCCCGCACCTCGGTTGAGATGCAACTGGTGCATAGTATCAGGGTTGCGGTCGAATGCAACCTCAGGGCTGGGAGGCCCAGCACTTCCGTGCCCCACACGCGGGTCATCCGGCGGTCATTAAACTTCGGTTTCTGTCTGATTCTGCAAGGTTTCTCCCGCAAAAACTTAAGATGCGACGGAGACCTGTTCGATGCACCCAATCCTCGAGTTCCGGTCTCTCCGCGCCGAAGTTCATTACTATAAAAGTAGGCAGATGGCTGGGGTCGCCTCGACCCGTGCAACTGCTGACACGTTGAATGTAGAACGGAATCGCTCCCTATGCTAAATGATTTGTCGATTTCAACTGCTACACCTTCTCAGGATGAACTGCATGCCTGGGCCGGCGATCTGACCCCCGAGAACCTGAAAACCTGGGTTGACCACCATTTACAAGCCCATCAAACTGCCATCGATCAGCTTCTCACAGTTCAGGGGCCGCGAACAGTCGATAACACGCTGGTTCCATACGATCGTGCGGTCGCCGCGCTGGGGATTGCGGGATCGGAAGCGGGACTGCTGCACTCGGTTTGCCAGGAAAAAGCGGTTCGGACCCAGGCAGAAGCCATGGTGCAGGCAGTTTCAGAGGCAGCGGTGCAGCTTTCGCTGAATCCGCGGGTGTATCAGGCGCTTTCTGCCATCGATACCGCAGATATAGATGCCGCGACAAAACATTATCTGGAGCGAACGCTGCTGCAATACCGATTGGCCGGCGTGGACAAGGATCAGGCGACGCGGGAACGAATTCAACAATTGCAGGAGCGCATCACCGAGCTGGGTCTGACCTTTGGACGGAATGTGCAGGAACAAGGCAACACCGTCGTGGTGGAGGATGCGGCGGAACTGGAAGGTTTGCCGGAGGATTTTCTGGCGCGCCATGCGCCCGATGCCGAGGGCCGCATCACGCTGACGACAGATTACCCGGATTATCAACCAACGATGACGTATGCAAAAAGCGATGCGCTGCGGCGAAAGATGTTTCTGGCCTACAACACGCGCGCGTACCCCGCGAACAAGCCGATCCTGATGGACATTCTTGCGGCGCGCAAGCAGCTGGCGAACACGCTGGGATTTGATTCCTGGGCGGACCTGGCTACGGCGGACCAGATGATGGGCTCGGCGGCGAAGGTGAAAGCGTTTTTGGCGGAGCTGGATGCTGCGTCGAAAGAGGGAGCGGCGCGCGAGTATGCGATGGTGCTGGAATTCGTGCGCGAGCAGCGTCCTGGACTAACGGCGATTGACGCTTCAAGCGCGATGTACTGGTATGAGCAGTATCGACGGGCGGCATTCGATTTCGATTCGCAGTCGGTGCGACCCTACTTCCCTTACGAGCGCGTACAGCAAGGCATTCTCGACACTGCGGCGAAATTGTTTCATGTGGAGTTTCGTCCGGCGCCTCTGGATGGGCCGGATGCCGCGGCGCGCTGGGACAGTTCTGTGACGGCATGGGATGTGTACGATCGGCCAGCTGAAGCGAAGAATGGGAGCGCGCGAGGAGAGAAAAAAATCGGGCGATTCTACCTGGACATGCATCCGCGCGAGGGCAAGGACAAGTGGTTTTCCGCGTTTCCGTTGGTGCCGGGTATTGCGGGCATGCAGGTTCCGGAGGCAGCGCTGATTTGTAATTTTCCGGGCGGCGATGGGAGCGGTGCTGATCCGGGGTTGATGCAGTACTCCGACGTCGTGACGTTCTTTCATGAGTTTGGCCACCTGATGCACGCCATCCTGGGCGGGCAGCAGCGATGGGCCGGAGTGAGCGGCATCGCGACCGAAGGTGACTTTGTCGAAGTGCCATCGCAGATGCTGGAGGAGTTTTTCCGCAACGCGAAGCTGCTAGGGGGATTCGCGCGACATTTTGAGACCGGCGAACCGATCCCGGCAGAACTGGTAGCGAGGATGAATCGCGCCAGTGCCTTTGGCCGCGGCAATGGAGTGCGCGGGCAACTGTTCTACACGCGGTTCTCGCTCGACCTGCACAACGTTGACCCGGCTACGCTCGACCTCGACGCGAGCTTGCACGCCGGCTACACCGCTGCGCTACCGTATACATGGGTCGACGGCAACCGGCTGTATTCGAGCTTCACTCACCTGGTTGGCTACTCGTCGAACTACTACACCTATTTATTTGACAAGGTGATCGCGCTCGATTTCTTTCAGCAATTTGACGCCAACAATCTGGTGGAAGGACCGGCAGCGCTGCGGTACCGAAAAGAGGTGCTGGAGCCGGGCGGCTCGCAACCGGGAGAAACCCTGGTACAAAATTTTCTGCATCGCGCGCAAAGCCTGCAGGGATTTGAAGCCTGGTTGACGGAAGAATTTGTCGGTTCTGCCGCCAGTTGATTCGGCCAAGAATTCGCTCCATCGTATACTTCCGCAGATTTATCTGGCTGCGAACGGCTCCGATTGCATCCAAATCGGTGAGTGGGACTGTGAGCGGATCTGCCACGAGGAAGCGCAACCCTCCATCGCGGTGCCCCGACGTCTTGTGAGGATGAATTGATCGATAGTCCGGAAGCACCGCCGAAACTGCTCGACATGAAGACCTCCATCGCGGAGGACCCTCGCCTGTTGCTGGCAGCCATCATCGACTCCTCAGAAGACGCCATTATCAGCAAGGATTTGAACGGCGTGATCACCAGCTGGAACAAGGCTGCCCAGCACATGTACGGATACACACCGGAGGAAATCGTCGGACAGTCGATTCTGCGCCTGATTCCCAATGAGCTGCATTCCGAGGAAGACGAAATCCTGCGGAAATTAAGAGCGGGACAGCGGCTGGAGCATTATGAAACCACCAGAGTCACGAAGGCGGGACGGCGAATCGAGGTTTCGCTGACAATTTCTCCAATCAAAGACAGCACCGGCCGGGTGATTGGCAGCTCAAAGATCGCGCGAGATATTACCGAAAGAAAGCAGATGGAGCGCTCGCTGGTGCAGTCGGAAAAGCTGGCCGCCGCGGGACGCATGGCTGCAACGGTTGCACATGAAATCAATAACCCGCTGGAAGCTGTGCTGAACTTGATTTTTCTGGCCCGCGAAAGCTGCGCCCGAGAAAGCGAAACTCACGAATACCTGGAGGCGGCCGAAAGGGAGCTGGAACGGGTTTCGCACATTGCGCGCCAGACCCTTGGGTTCTATCGCGATACTGGCACGCCCGTGGATGTGGTGATCGATGAACTGCTGAAGAACGTCCTGTCTGTCTATCGGTCCAAATTGATGTCGAAAGGCATCGCGGTGGAATACCGATTGGAAGCGCGCCGTCCACTGATGGCCAGCCGCGGAGAATTGTTTCAGGTGTTCTCTAACATCATTGCCAATGCCATCGACGCGCTGGAACCGGGAAGATTGCTTGAGGTGGAAACACAGCAAGTAGCGGAGGCGGGGACCGCCGGCATACAGATTGTGATCCGCGATGAAGGCTGCGGCATTGAAGCGGAACATCTGACGCGAATCTTTGAACCTTTCTTCACCACCAAGGAAAAACATGGCACGGGCATTGGTTTGTGGGTGGCGAAGCAACTGGTCGGTAAGCGTGGCGGACGGATCGAGGTCACCAGCAACACCGCAGCCGGCCACAGCGGCACGGAGGTTTGTATTTTCTTTCCGTTCGACGATCCTGCCGGCGAGTCGAATGCTGAATTTTTCGGACGTTCAAGTATCAAAACGTAAACGAGATCCCGGCGGTGGCATGCTGTTCGCGCATGGCGCTGTCGAAGACCGGACCCACTTCCTGAATGGTGTAATCGGGTGCATAGAGGTTGTTCAGAATATCGTCTTTCGACTTCGACCAGAAATCCGGCTGGGAGATGAGCGTCTCGCGATAATCCACGCGGGCCATCCACCGCGGCGTAAGACGATAGCGAACGCCAACGCCGTAGTTGAAGCCGAACTGAAAGATTCCACCACCTTCAAGCGGCGGGGTGGATCCGAAATCGTAGGCAGCCGTGATGAGTCCGACGCTGCTTAATCCAAGCTTGAAGTAGCCGGGCGCTTTCTTGATGGGAGCATCGGTGAGGTGCATCAGCTGAAATGCCGGACCGACGGCGAGATAGGGTCGCCAGCGGGAGGTTTTCGGGCGGCCGTTGATCAGCAAATCGTACGTGACCTGCGAGGTTTGCAGTCCGGTGTTGGAAAACGCAAAGAGCGGATCTTGCGAGGGTGTGGTGGTTTCGTGGTCAATCAGGGCAAGGCCAATGACAAATGTCGTAAAGCTGTGGTCGTAGCTGAACTCGTGCGAAAAATACTTCTGTGAGTCGAGCGTGACGGAACCGCCGATGTTCCAGCCGTTATCCATCGCATTGCCGAGAACGAGCAATATCTCACTACTGCCGGGCGACTCGATGGAGTTGAGCAGATAGCCGATTTCTCCGCCATTACCGCCGGCGTAACCCGCCCAGCCGGAATGGACTCCTAATTCCACCGAAGGCGGCGTCCATGCCGCATGACGATGCCGTTTTCCGCTGGGCATGGACGTGTAAGACGACCCGGCGTAGGCCTCATTGGCATGGAAGCCCTTTTCGACGTCGTACTCCTGACCGCTGACATTGACGACGCGGGCAGCTTTTGCTTCCTCTTTTTTCTCCTTCGACTGACTGAGGTAGTGAATTCCAGAGTAGGCGGTGACAACAACGTTTTCCCGCAGGATATTGTTGCGCAAGGTAAGCACGGTTTGACGCGTGGACCTGTCGAGTGAATTGCCGTGCACCGGCAAAGGCACCGGCTGATCGTCGGCAAAATCATCTTTGGGCTGATCGCAGTTGTTGAGTTGGATGACGGCAATTTTCCCGTCGGTGATCAAAGCCTCATTGGTTCCGTTTTTCGCATCCCTCGGCACCCAGGGACGGCTCACCATTTGCACTCCGGTGACGCAGCCGGTTAGCAGCAGATCGTCGATGACCTTGGCACGTTCGTTGTCGATGTTGGAATCGATGAGGTGGATGAAGGTTTTATTTTTCTTCGAAAAGCCAATCCCAATGTCGTGCGTGGACGACGAGTTCCATACGGGTTCGCCCTGCCAGGTGGCGTCCGTGGAAAAGATGCGCAGGTGATGACGCTTGGAAAATGTATTCAGCGTCTTGGCATAGGCATATTTCGGCGGCGCGCCATCCAGCAGCAGAATCGACATCGGCGCGCGGCGATACCCCTGATTTTCTGCAATGGCGCGGACGGTGCTGTAGGTGGTTTGAGCGTTTAATTCATCCACCGGCTCCCAGCCGCTGGCGGCAAAGGCTCGCTCAATCGCGCCGGAACTGCCGATGAACATCAGGTTGGTCAAATCGGATGGAACATGCGGGGTGCCATCCGTAACGGTGCGAAACGGCTGTTTTCGAATCACGGCTCGTAGCTGCTTCGCCTCCGCTGCCGTGACGGTCACCGTCGGCGTGGGGACAATATGCTGCGATGGAATTTCTATGGGAGCGGTCAGCTTGGCGGTCATTTCCGTGCCCGTGGGCAACAGGATCTCCGGTTCAGAAAAGCGAAGGACAGAACTGGATGCCGCAACCGTAAATACGGCGGCAATCGGATCGCCCAGGGCTAGCATGCCGACTGTGCCGGAGGCGCGTTGACTCAGCGTCGCGGTCGAACGGATGCCCTGAATGCGGCCTTCCTTATCGACACTTTCGCGCGCGTTTTCTACCTGAGTGAGTTGGCTGCGCAATGGCACCGAAGTTCCGTTGGCGAGCACTAAGGTCTGCAAGACGAGGTCAATCTGCGCTGTCTCATGCACGAATCCGAGTCCCACCTTGCGGATCGCGACGACCGACCCTTTCAAGGTGACGCCCATGGGCAGCAGAATTTTTCCATCGACACTGACGGGCGCAATCAGGAGACAGGAAACGTGTTTCCCTTTGTGGGTCGAGTAGGAGCTGATGGGCTGCTCCAACCGCACTTCAAGAGTGGCGCCCACCGGAATGGTTTCGGCGCGCCCGTGAAAGGCAGGAAACAAAAATGGTACAAGGAAGAGCCATCGAACGGCTCGACGGACATCTCCGCGACCCATTGAATCGGTTACTCCAAGAGTTAAATTGTGATGGGTGCTACAAGCGTGCCGGGGAGCAAGTCTGATTGAGCGTATCACACGCATGCGAAAGGGCGGAGCGTGGAACTCGTTTTCGGATGCAGGTTTGGAGAGGAATCAATTTCTGCGTACCGCTTCCCTGCTCGTTGTACGGCGTGTTTCATACTGCGGGCGCGCAGACCGGCGTCGGCAGGTTTGCGTGTGCAAAACATTGCAGAACGTATGCAGCGAATTTCGCTTTAGACTTCAAGATTCGCTGGAGACATGATTTGCACACTGAACCAATCGAGTGCGAAGATCGGTACGAATAAAAATCAGAGGTCCTATGAAGCGCAAATTTACGCTGATCCTCTCTCTGGGTGTCTGCACCCTGGTTGTCTGCACCGCGGTCACGATGTTGGCACAAACTCCGGCATGGCAGCCTGCGCCCGGCCATGTGACGCTGCATTTGTGGCCCAATGGAGCGCCTGACGCGACCGCAAATCCCGGACCCGAGGTGAACACCACCACCGCGCAGCAACCGCTGATTGCGGGCAGACCGCTCATCCGGCTGGGCAACGTTTCTGATCCTACGCTGACGCTGTACGCGCCGACAGGAAACAACACAGGCGCTGCGGTTGTTGTATTTCCTGGGGGCGGCTACCAGATTCTGGCGATGGATCTGGAAGGGACGGAGGTCTGCGATTGGCTGAACTCGATCGGCGTGAACTGCATTCTGCTGAAATATCGTGTGCCCAACTCCGGACCGTATCCGAAATCACCGCAGGCATTGGAGGACGCGCAGCGCGCGCTCGGCATGGTGCGCGAACATGCAAGTGCATGGCATATCGATCCAAATCGGATCGGTGTGCTGGGTTTTTCTGCGGGAGGATACCTGGCTGCAGCGCTGAGCACGCACTTCGACAAACGGATGTATCCCGCCGTCGATGCCGCAGACCAACTGAGTTGTCGACCTGACTTCGCCATCATTATTTATCCCGGCTACCTGGCGCTGGCGGAGAAGAACTTTGAGCCGAACCCCGCGATTGATGTGACAGCACAGACGCCGCCGACATTCCTGGTGCAGGCGGAAGATGATCCGGTACACGTAGAAAACTCAATGGTGTATTTCATGGCTTTGAAGCATGCTGGGGTTCCGGCTGAAATGCATATCTACGCGCAGGGTGGGCATGGATTTGGATTGCGGCCGACTGCACTGCCGATCACGCACTGGCCGCAGTTGGCGGAGACGTGGCTGCATACGATTCACATATTGCCGGGAACGGCTCCGGGAACGACCGCGCAATAAGGCTGCCCAAGAACTGTTAACGAACGGACAATGTTTCGCGCTCGTTTTGGATGGCCTGCAGCATAGTGTCATCGTCAGAATATTTGAACGATGTCAGGTTGCGCTGTTGCGCCTCCTGTTGTTCAACCCGGCCAAGGATTTCAATATCCTGCTTAGTGACCGGCGTTGCGCCTTTGGCCTGCAATGCAGCGACCAGGGCATCCGCGGAAAGGTCGCCTGAGTCCGGCTTATCCTGCAAATACTCAAGAACTTTTTTCGCGCCTTCTTCTCCATCGTGGCGGGCAATGCCGACCAGCCCAGTGCTGGCGCGCCGCGCCCATCCCACAACAAAAATGCCATGCAGCGACTCATTCAGCGCGGGATCCCAGGCTTCGTACACCGGCTCCTTCAAGGATTCGGGGCCGGGCTTGGTCGCATAGCCATCGGGACCCATGGGCAGTCCCACGGCTGGATCGTGCTTGTCGCCAATGGCAAATATCAAAGTGTCGACGTCGAGTGCGGCGGTACGGTCGGTGGCTTTTGCCTGAGTGCTTCCGTCCGCGCGAAGAGCGAGATTATTTTCAGTGACGATCAGCTTCTCGATACGACCGTCGGGACCGGCGACGATCTCTTTCGGTGACGACAGAAAGCGGAAGGTCAGCTTGGGGCGGTCCTCCGGGGGAAACGTCTTGGTCAGAAACGGGAAGGTGGATTCGCCCAGCTTATCCAGAGACATATCCTGATTACAGGCCTCGCAGGTTTTGCGGATGCGATCCAGCTCGCGCAGAAAATCCTGGCGCGAAATGTACTCTTCCACATGCTCGATTTCTTTCTTGTCGAACTTGGCTTCATACGGGCCGCGACGAGCAACGACGATCACTTCTTCCGTTTGCCGATCCGGAGAATCTCTCAGCAGCCAGCGCATAATGTCGGCAGCAACGTTGCCCATACCGACGATGGCAATGCGCTTGCCAGTGGAAAGGTCTCGGGTGGCATAGGGAGGCAGTTGGTTGTAGCCGTAGACAAAATCCTTGGCAGAATACACTCCGGAGCACTCTTCGCCGGGAAGGCCCAGCGCGTTGTAACCCTGTGCACCGCAAGCAAAGACCATGGCGGCAGGATTCATGGCGCGCAGATCGGCCAGGGTCAGATCTCCCTGCTCGCCGATTGTAACGTGTCCGAAATAATGAACATTAGGCAGCGACAAAACCTTGGCGAACTGCTTGCGCAGGCCGAACTTCATCTTATCCTTGAGCGGGTAGATGCCGTACTCGGCAAGGCCACCGGGCTTGATATCCCGATTGAACAAAAAGACCTGGTGCCCGGACATGGCTATTTTCTGGGCGGCAAACAAGCCCGCTGGGCCTGCGCCCACAACAAACACAGTTTTCATAAGCTTTCCTACTTCATAGCATAAACGGGAGGCTATTTGACGGTTTGTGACCCGGGTCACCTACTTGATCAATCTCTTTCTCATTTGAAACTTGGCGGGGTTGACGTCCGTCTCTCCCCCAGCCGGTACCATGGCTGCGTGCGTCCTATTGGGATGGATGCATGAATTGTGCCCGTAGATGGACGCGGGATGCTTGAGAAATATGCGGTGTCGCAAGCGAAACTCTCCCTCGATGATCGTGTCTATAGAAATGTCGGGCGTTGCGACGCAAAGCGGGCAACGTTCGCAGATCGAGATGTGCTCGATCACAAGATTCACCTGAAACCTTGGAGAAGAAGAAATGCGAATTCACTCGAAAGTTGCGCTCGCTCTCGTTTCCCTTGTCGTGTCGTTGCCGCTGGCCTTTGGCCAGAATGGCGCGCCGGCCCCGGCGCCCCCGCCTCCACCCTCACAGTCGCAAGCTGGGCCGAACCAGCAATATCGGCATCGCGGCATGCACCAACAGCAAATGAATCGCCCAGGTCCGTGGGATCGCGGAGACATGCAGTGGGGCCGCGGAAACTGGGGAAGAATGCATCATCACCGTGATTTCATGCTGGCGCGGCTGGCCAACAATCCTACGTTTCGCGAACGGATCGGCATGACGCCGGAGCAGGCGCAAAAGATTCGCACGGAAACGTTCGATTTCCAGAAAGCTCAGATTCGCAATCGCGCG
The DNA here is from genome assembly GCA_035502695.1 of Acidobacteriaceae bacterium. Lineage (GTDB taxonomy): Bacteria > Acidobacteriota > Terriglobia > Terriglobales > Acidobacteriaceae > JAKAAZ01. The sequence goes on along the minus strand of DATJUD010000091.1, from coordinate 1,876 downwards.
GACGTGCAGGTGAAGATGCTGGAATTGAGAGAACTGCTCTCTGCCCAGAATCCAGACCGCAACGCGATCAACAGCAAGCTGGAAGAAGTCAGCGCCGCGAGATTGGTGCAAGCCAAGGCGGCAATCAATTTCCATCTGGATATGCGCGCTGCGCTGACGCCGGATCAGAAGCTGAAGCTGCAGGAAATGCGGAAGCAATTCTTCCAACATCGCTTTGGACCGGGCGGCCCTGGCGATGGCGCTGGCCCACAGTCAGGTCAATAAATAACTCAACAAAAAAAGAAAGGCCTGAGATCCGCATGTACCGCGGGCCTCAGGCTTTTTCTGCCGCTACCAACCGGGCGCTGCGCGATCGAAATCCGGCGGCATCGAGTGATTCGGATCACTGAAGTAAAAAATCATAGGGTCAACCAATAGATTCGATTAGACAACCAGTACATATGTCACTGGCCGTACCTCGCGGCTGCGGCGGAAAAAGAAATAAATCACGATGCTGACAACCGCAGCATAGGCGCACCACACCGAGGTGAACGCGTAGGACATGATCAGCATGACGATGATGAGGCCCACCATATTGAGCCATCCCAGAATCACCAGGTCCTTAAAGCCGGAAAAGAACAACGCGCCGCAAGTAGCGATGACATAGAGGACCGCCACGGGCTTGGTAGTGGTCAGCACATTGTTGTAGACGATGCTATGGCCGACGGCGTAGACCTGCAGCGGCTCCATCATCAATCCCCACAGGATGTAGAGGGTGAGACCCGTGCCGAGCGCCAGGAAGTACATCATACGATTTCGGCGGTGGCGTGTCGGTTCAATCAGCAATACGCTCAGCGGCAAAAGAAATGGAAGCAGTCCCTGCGCGTACAAAACATAGGCGGCGGCAACGCCATGCAGCGCGGTCTGCGAAATCTTGCCATTCAATCCCAGCCAGACGAAGCCTTCGGTAAATTGATGCAGCGCGAACAGGCATGGCAGCGAGGCAAAAAGCAGTTCTCTGCGATGTTTTACCTCCGCGATGGTGGCCACGCCAATCGCGCCGAGAACGGCACTGCCGGTAAAGTTGGCGGTCGCTGAAAAACACATAGGGTCGTCTCCTGAAGTGCACGCTGCCAATTGGGTTGTCCTTACTGTAGATGAAAAGGTTTGAATTGCGACAGTAAAGATGGAAGGCAAGGAAGCGAGAGTCAGCGAGCAAGGACTTCGGAAGAAATTGCGTTCGCTTCGGTTGGTGCTGCGAGCCGGTGAGATATCTCGCGACGTGAGTGGATTTGGTTCACCGCGTTCAAATATTTTGCGCGCTTCGGTTCATGATCGGTGCAGGCCGACGACCCATTGGGAATCCGAAACAGGTGCAGATCACGTTTGTCTTAAAGGTACTCAACCAATAGCCAACGGGCGCACTCGCTTCTGTGCTTCAAATTGACCCCCTATCCCCTGCCGACGTAGCTGATGGAGGAATCGAGTTATTTCGTCTGCTCCTGACGCATCTGCTCCTGACGCATCTGCTCCTGGCGCATCCGGTCTTGCGCCGCTTTCAACTGCTTGCTGGCTTCTTCCATGCTGCGCTGCATGGCGCCGCTTTCAATCTGTTTTTGAAGATTCTCCATTTTCTGTCTGAATTCCGGGCTGTTAATTTTCGCAGTCGCGGCGTCAATCTGTTGCTGCATTCTCGCCATGTCCACCTTTTGGATGGCGTTCTGCTGTTGCTCCGCGAGTTTCAACTGCCTGGCGGCTTCTTCCATGCTGCGCTGCATGGCGCCGCTTTCAATCTGTTTTTGAATATCCGCCACTTGCTGCTTGAACTCTGGACTATTGATCTTCGCAGTCGCGGCGTCAATCTGTTGCTGCATCTGCGCAAAATCCAAATGCTTGA
>DATJUD010000090.1:0-8329 GCA_035502695.1 Acidobacteriaceae bacterium | reverse complement strand
GCCCGGTACCTGCAAAGATCATTTGATCTTTCTGCACGATCCTCATGCGGTCATTGAAGGCACGATTATTGCTGGACTTGCGATTGGCGCCAAGCTTGGATTCATCTATCTGCGCGGCGAGTATCGCTATCTGCTCAAAATCATGGAGAAGGCAATCGCCGATGCCTACGCCAAGGGTTTTCTCGGCAAAGGAATTTTTGGTTCCAGCATTGACTTCGACATCGTCTCGCAGACCGGGGCGGGCGCATACGAAGTAGGCGAAGAGTCGGCGCTGATGGAATCGCTGGAGGGCAAGCGCGGCATTCCACGCATCAAGCCGCCGTTCCCTGCTGTGGTCGGCTTGTATGGCGGACCCACGGTCATCAACAACGCCGAGACCATTGCTTCTGTTCCGCCCATTCTAAACATGGGCCCGGAGGCGTATGCCAATCTCGGATCGCCTCGCAATGGCGGCACTCGTTTGTTCTGCATCAGCGGGCATGCCGAACGCAATGGCGTCTACGAACTCCCGATGGGCTACAACCTGAAGAAAATGATTTACGAGGTGGCAGGCGGCATTCGCGGTGGTCGTCAATTGAAGGCTGTCGTCCCGGGTGGATCCTCGACGCCAGTTCTTCTGGCCAGTGAAATCGACATCGGCATGGATTTCGACCAGGTGGGCAAAGCCGGCAGCATGCTGGGTTCGGGTGGTGTGGTGGTGCTCGACGACACCGTTTGCATGGTCGAGTTTGCCCTTCGCACCATTCAGTTCTACCAGCACGAAAGCTGCGGCTGGTGCATTCCCTGCCGAGAAGGTACGGACTGGCTGAAGAAGACACTGACTCGTTTCCACGCTGGCGGCGGCGAAGCCAAAGATATCGACAATATCCGTTACCTAGCCGAAAACATGCTCGGCCGCACCTTCTGTCCGCTGGGCGATGCTGCCGCCATGCCGACCATCGCATTCGTGAAGAAGTTTCGACAGGAATTTGAAGATCATCTCAATGGAAAACCGTGCCCATATGGACGGAGCCCCGAATCTAAAACCTTGGCGCCTGCGTTGGTTGAGGTTTCGTAACGGCAAGACTGCACGCGAAAGAGCACCGAATGGCTGATGTAACACTCACTGTCGACGGCAAAACAATTACAGCTCCTGCCGGAACGCTGTTGATTGAGGCCTGCCGCAAGGTCGGAATCGAAATCCCCGCCTTCTGTTATTACCCAGGGCTGTCGTTGCAGGCGGCGTGCCGCATGTGCCTGGTACGCATTGAAAAAATGCCGAAGCTGCAAACGGCCTGCACCACCCCGATCGCCGAAGGCATGATCGTTTCGACCGAGACTGACGAGATCAAGCAGGCGCGCAAAGCCATGCTGGAGCTGGTGCTGGCCAATCATCCGCTCGACTGTCCGGTATGCGACGCGGGTGGCGAGTGCGAACTGCAGGACATGACGTTCAAGTACGGCGCAGGCGGCTCGCAGTTCGTCGAGATCAAAAACCATCGCGAGGAACAGCAATGGTCTCCGGTCGTCTTCTTCGATCGTCCTCGCTGCATTCTCTGCTATCGCTGCGTTCGCGTCTGTAATGAAGGCATGGATGTGGCTGCGCTGGGAATTCAACAGCGCAACTCCGGATCCGTCATTGCGCCAAACGATCAGAACCAGTTGGACTGCGAACAGTGCGGCATGTGCATCGACATTTGCCCGGTCGGCGCGCTCACCTCCGACACCTATCGCTATAAAACGCGGCCGTGGGAGATGACGCATGTCGGCACCATCTGCACCCATTGCGGCGATGGCTGCAAGACGACCCTGGGAATGCGAAGCAGCGACGACGGCATGCAAATTGTTCGCGGCGACAATCGCGACAAGAGCGGATTGAACGGTGAATTTCTCTGCGTCAAGGGCCGCTATGCTTTCGACTTTGCAAACAGCTCCGAACGCCTGACACAGCCGCTGGTTCGGCAACCCAATGGCGAGTTTGTTGCGGTCAGTTGGGAAGATGCAATTAAGGTCGTCGCGGAGAAATTCCGTGCGGTGCGTGACGAGCGCGGCGGCGCAAGCATTGGCGTGATCGGTTCGACACGGATTACGAATGAAGAAGCGTATTTGCTGCAGAAGACAGCGCGCAGCGCCTTCGGCACCAATAATATTGACCACCATCGCACCACCGACTACGTTCGTTTCACGCGCGCGATGGCAGGTCAGAGTCATCGCGTGGCGAGCGTGGCCGATGCAGGTTCGGCAAAAGCCATCTTTGTCCTCGGCAATGACCCGACGGAGCAACATCCTCTGCTGGCGTGGAATCTGCGCACCAATGTTCGTCACAACAGCACGCGCATTTATCTGGCGAATCATCGTGAGATTAAATTGCGCCATCAGGCGAAATCCTTCGTTCAAATTCCGGCGGACGCGTACGGCAATTTTGCAGGTTTCCTCGGCGGCGCCGCCGAGCACTTTGGCGAAAACGCCACAACGCTCAGAGAGGCTCTACGCAACGAGCCGAATCTGCTGATTGTTTTCGGATCGGAACTGCGCGGCGACGCGATCGATGCGCTGGTGAAGTTCGGACTATCGCTGCCAGACACGAAGTTTGCCTGCCTGGGTGACTATGTGAACTCTCGCGGCGCCGCCGATATGGGTCTCTATCCCGATTTGCTTCCAGGCTACGTGCCCGTCGAGCAGGGAGATGGCCTCCGCGCGGAGTATGGCGCTCAGATGCCGCAGCAACCGGGATTAAATCTTGCACAGATGTTTGATGCGGCGGCGCGCAACGATCTCGCAGCTCTCTATATTGTCGGCGACGATCCGGTGGAGCGGCTCGGTGTTTCCGCGGAAGCGCTGCGCAACACATTTGTCGTGGTGCAGGACATGTTTATGACAGCCACCGCTAAGCTGGCGGATGTGATTTTGCCCACTTCGAATCTTTACGAGAAATCCGGGACCGTTACGAACACGTTCGGAGATTTGCAGCAGGTGAAGCAAGCCGCGGACCGCGCCGGCGTTCGCTCCGACCTGGAACTGATTGTTCGTATTGCGGACACCATGGGCGAAGATGTGCACACGCTGGTTCCCTTCGGCAAAGGTGTGCGCGCCGATATGGGCCAGTCCCGTGGGGCGCAGTCGGGTGAAGCAGATCGCCATGGAATCTGGTTGGCGGCACATAATCTTGAGCCCAAACTCAGTCCGTTCGATCCGAATGCGATTCTCGATGAGATCCAACGGTTGGTTCCGGGATACGATTTCGATCGCATTGATCTGCTGGCCGGGACGAGCCAGCACGTTGCGCCGGATGGGAGTGCCTTGGCGAAGATCGCGCAGATCGCCAACCGACCGGACGGAGTGATGCCTTCGGGCGATACGCTGTTCACCTCTGGAACGTTGGGACATTACAGCGAAAAGCTGAACGAAGTAGAAGAGTTTCAAGCAAAAAAAAGCATGGTCGCTGCAGACTGATGCCGAGGTAGGAGTTTTTTTGAGGTCGGGCACGTGGCTGCAGTTGTGTGCGCACGGGTCGTGAGGGTTTTGAAGTGGAAATGATACGCACGTGAATATTCTGATCTTTGTTCTCCTAAGTCTGCTGAAAGTCGCCGTGGTGACCGTCATCTTTCTGATGGCCGTCGCCTATACGGTGCTTCTGGAGCGGAAGCTTGTGGGCCGCATCCAGAACCGCTGGGGACCCTCGCGCGTCGGCCCCTTCGGATTGCTGCAGCCGTTGGCCGACGGCTTAAAGCTCTTCTTAAAAGAAGATTTGATGCCCACCGCGGTATTTCGTCCGTTGTTTATTCTGGCGCCGATCATCGCGTTGTCCTGCGCTTTGACCTCGATCGGCGTAATCCCGTTTGGCGAGAATATTCGCTGGCACGGCGTCGATATGTTCCAGATCGCCGACGTAAATATCGGCCTGTTGGTGATCCTTGGTGTCACGTCCATCGGCGTCTACGGTATCGCCCTCTCCGGCTGGTCGTCGAACAACAAGTATTCCCTGCTCGGCTCGCTGCGCTCTTCCGCGCAAATGGTCAGTTATGAGCTTGCGCTTGGGCTGTCCGTAATTGGAATCGTCCTGCGCACTGGATCGCTCCGCCTGCGCGATATTGTCAATCTACAAAACACGCACGGTATTCTCTCGTGGAATGTGTTTGGCGGATTCCAGTTCGTCGCCTTCTTTATCTATTTGTGTGCGGCGTTTGCGGAAACCAACCGTACGCCATTCGACCTGCCGGAAGCTGAAAGCGAACTGACCGCTGGATATCACACCGAATATAGTTCCATGAAGTTCGCCATGTTTTTCATGGCCGAGTACGCCAACATGATCACGGTCGGATGTGTCGCGACCGTTTTGTTCCTGGGCGGCTGGTCGAGCCCGTTCGGCAATCTCTTCCCGGCCTTTGGCGGACCGGTCGTGCAGGCGCTTCTGCCTGTATTCTGGTTTGTTCTTAAGGTGTTTTGTTTTCTGTTTCTCTACGTCTGGGTGCGCGGCACGTTGCCGCGTTTCCGTTATGACCAACTGATGGGTTTCGGCTGGAAATATCTGTTGCCGATTGCCATTTTGAATGTGATGGCAACCAGCTTGGCGCTGGCATTCCATGGCTAATCATTCACCGGCAACTACTGGAATTAGACCACGATGAATGTAGCTGTTTTCATCTTCTTCGGACTTTTGTGCCTGGGCGGCGCGCTGAATCTGCTGCTGCAGCGGCACCCAATCAACAGCGCCCTGTCGCTGATCGTGGTCATGTCTTCGCTTGCCGTTCTGTACCTGCTGCTGGGCGCGGAGTTTCTTGCGCTGGCGCAAATCATCGTCTATTCCGGCGCCATTATGGTGTTGTTCGTTTTCGTCATCATGCTGTTGAATGCCGGTGAAGAGGACCGCACCCACGGTAGCCGCGCTGCCTATTTCGCGGGCATTCCCGGCGTGCTGGCGCTATTTACCGTGCTCGCCTCGACCTTCTTCACATTGCGCATCAGCTTTGGAGGGACTCGGCTAGGCTCATTTCTCGTTACTACCAGCGACCTGAGCCGCGTCCTGTTCCGTGACCTGCTGCTTCCCTTTGAGGTGACGTCCGTATTGATCCTGGTCGCAATTCTTGGGGCGGTCGTTCTCGCACGGAAGGAGAATTGAAATGACCGTGCCTATTGTCTGGTATCTAATTTTGAGTGCTGCGCTTTTTTGCATCGGAGTCTGTGCGTTTCTCATCAAGCGCAACATCATCACTATTTTCATGTCGATTGAGCTGATGCTGAATGGCGTCAACCTGGCCTTCGTCACCTTCGCCAACCACTGGCACCAGGTCAGCGGTCAGATTTTTGTTTTCTTCGTCATGGTCGTCGCCGCGGCGGAGGCGGCTATCGGTCTGGCCATCATCATCTCGCTGTTCCGCTCACGCAATACGTTGAATGTCGACCAGATCGACTTGATGAAACTATGACACCTTCTTTGCATCTTTGGCTGCTGCCACTGTTGCCGCTGGCAGGCTTTGCGGTCAATGGGATCCTGGGTAGGCGTTTGCCCAAAGCACTCGTCTCCGCAGTGGCATTGCTCTTCCCTGCCGCGGCGTTTGTGCAGGTTCTGTGGATTGTGGCGCGCGTCCATCAAGGTCTGGCGCTACCGTATCTCGAGAGCTTTGCCACTCCATGGATTGCCGCCTCAGGCTTCCACGCAAACTTCTCGTTTCTGCTGGATCAGCTTACGGTGGTCATGCTGCTGGTCGTCACTGGAGTCGGACTGCTGATTCACTTGTACTCCGTTGGCTACATGGCGACCGAGGATGGCTACTGGCGGTTTTTCGCCTACATGAACCTGTTTTTGTTTTTCATGCTGACGCTGGTGCTGGCCGCCAACTTCCTGCTGATGTTTGTTGGCTGGGAGGGTGTCGGGCTCGTCTCGTATTTATTGATCGGCTTTTACTACACCAAAGATTCAGCAGCGAATGCGGGCAAGAAGGCGTTCATCGTCAACCGGGTCGGCGACTTCGGATTTTTGCTGGCGATGTTTTTAATCATCGCTCACTTCGGGACGCTGAGTTTCAGCCAGGTCTTTGCGAACATCAGTGCGCATCCTGAGCTGCAGGGCGGCTTTCTGACAGCCATTGCGTTGCTGCTTCTTCTTGGAGCAACGGGAAAGTCTGCGCAGATTCCCCTCTACGTGTGGCTGCCGGATGCGATGGAAGGCCCGACGCCAGTCTCGGCGCTGATCCACGCGGCGACCATGGTCACGGCCGGTGTTTATATGCTGGCCCGCGCACATGTTTTATTTGGCCGCTCGCCCCTGGCGCTTACCGTCGTCGCGATTATCGGCACGGCTACCGCATTCTTCGCGGCAACGGTTGGCATCTTGCAGACCGATATCAAACGAGTTCTCGCTTACTCCACCATCTCGCAGCTTGGATATATGTTCCTGGCCTGTGGTGTCGCGGCCTACTCGATGGGAATTTTCCACCTTGTGACGCACGCTTTCTTTAAGGCGTTGTTGTTTCTTGCGGCGGGGAGCGTGATTCACGCGCTGGCGGGCGAGCAGGATCTGCGGAAGATGGGCGGGCTCGCGAAAAAGTTACCGGTGACGTACTGGGTTTCGATGATCGCGGCGCTGGCAATATCGGGCGTGTTTCCGTTCGCGGGATTTTTGAGCAAGGACTTGATCCTGAGCAGCGCATACAAGCAGAACGTGCTGGTCTGGCTGATCGGATATTTCACGGCGGGGATGACGGCGCTATACACGTTCCGGATGATTTTTCTGGCGTTTCAGGGCGAACCGCGCGGACATGAAGAGATGCCGGTGCCGGCGCATGCCAAACACCGCACGATGCTAATTCCGATGATTGCGCTGGCGGTGCTGGCGATGACAGGCGGGTGGATCGGGTGGCCGGAAGCGCTGGGCGGGAGCGACCGGCTGGTGAGATTTCTCGAGCCGGTGGTCGGCAACCCGAACGCGGGGCGCGTCGCGCCGATGCACGGGCCAGGATCGCTGGGCGGACAATTTAGCTTGATGGTGCTGTCGGAGTTGTTTGTGGCGCTGGGAATTTTTCTGGCGTGGTATTTGTATCTGCGGCGTACGGACTTGCCGGAGAAGATCGGGCAGAAGCTTGGACGTTTTCACGAAGCGGTGTGGCACGGATACTACTTGAACGCGATCTATAACGCGGTGTTCGTGGGCGGGACGAAGAAGCTGAGCCTGGAGCTCGGCGCGTTCGACCGGCACATCGTCGACGGGGTGGGCGTGAGCGGGACGGCGTGGGCGGTGCGTGTTGTGTCGCGTGCATCGGGTTGGTGGGACAGGTGGGGAATCGACGGGACGGTGCGCGCGGGAGTGGTGGCGGCACAGGTTGTGGGATACATAACGCGGTACGTGCAGACCGGGCGCGTGCAGGCTTACATGCTGTTCATCGTGATGGGGCTGGTTGGATTTCTCGGGTATTACTTTTACCTGGTGCATCATTTCGCCGCAAATGCGATTCGGTAAGCATGCACATTGCGCGGCCTTGAATTAGAAAGGCCTCGGAGACGGATTTGCCTTTTTCGGATTCACACATTTTGAATGTGGTGCTGTTCACGCCGTTGGCCGGCGCGCTGGTGATTTTGCTGATCCCGCGCGAGAGGACGGAGGCGCAGCGGCTCGTCGCGAACGCGTTTGGCTTGCTGGGCGTGCTGGTATCTTTGCCGTTGATCTGGCGGTACCACGCGTACGCAGGAGCGCCGCGGTTTCAGTTCGTAAGCGACCACAGTTGGATTCCGTCAATCGGAGTGCGGTATACGCTGGGGCTCGACGGACTGAGCTTGCTGCTCGTGTTGCTGACGACGGTGCTCGGCGCGGTGGCGATACTGTCGTCGTGGTCGGCGATTCGAGAGCGTGAGAAAGAGTTCTATTTTGCGTTGCTCGTGCTACAGACGGGCATGCTGGGCGTTTTCCTCTCGCTGGACTTCGTTTTGTTCTACGTGTTCTGGGAAGCGATGCTGGTGCCGATGTATTTCCTGATCGGGCTTTGGGGAAGCGAGGGGCGGGTTTACGCGGCGATCAAATTTTTTCTCTATACGCTGGCCGGATCGGTGGTGATGCTGCTGGCGATTTTGGCGGTGTATCACGCGCGAGGAACGTTTGACATGCGCGCGATTCTGGACGCGCCGTTCGGTGCGGATGCACTTCGGCTGCAGAAGTGGCTATTCTGGGGATTTTTCGTGGCGTTTGCCGTGAAGGTGCCGATGTTCCCGTTTCACACCTGGCTGCCGGACGCGCACACGGAAGCGCCGACGGCGGCATCGGTGCTGCTGGCAGGCGTGCTGCTGAAGATGGGGACGTATGGGTTCCTGCGAATTTCGGTGCCGATGTTTCCGTACGCGACGAATTCGTATCGCGGTG
>DATJUD010000089.1:0-8178 GCA_035502695.1 Acidobacteriaceae bacterium | reverse complement strand
CGATTGCCATTGGAGTTGGCGGGGGGCCGTCCCAGCCAAAATGCCAGTCCCAGTCCACAGCAGATCACGATCAAAGCAACAATCCACGGCATCCAGTTACGATCTGTCCCCTCCGCTGCACGATTCGCTGAGGAGTTTTCTGCTGCGAAGAGAACGGGTTCGCGATGTGGGGTGGGAGTTTGAGAGGATCCTGGGTCTGGGTCGTTCATGCGGCGATTGTAACTCGCCGGGATGGTGGCGAAAACAATCCCTGAATGGGAATCAGCAATGAAAAAGCAAAAAAATGATTCAAGTACCGAATCCGTTTCGCCGAAACAGACGTCATAGATAAAGCAGAGTCGAGTGAATGGACAAGGCCCTTGGCCATGACATTCGCTTCGACGGTAACAGCCAGGAGCAGACAAACATGTTGCGAGCTCTGAAGAAGCAAGCGCGAAAACGCACTGTTCAACCGCAAGGCGATACGCTCTATCGTGCGGCTGCGGTTGCGGCGGCGCTGATGGTGCTGGCAGCTGCGCCGTTTTTTTGAGATTAACCCGGCGGAAGGCTGGGCGCGGAGCCATTGGAGATGGCTGTCGTTCGAAGTAGTTGTCGATTGGGTGCGCTGCTCTGAAGAGTGCTTCGTTCTAGAGAAAACTCGCGCGGCGTACAGTCCGGCGAAAATCATCTCCCTGCATACAAACCGTAATGCACATTTCCTGCAGTCGGGATCTCATTCGTTCACCGATGCGATCTCCCAGCGTTTCTTCTCGCATGGCACGGACCACCGCGCTTGTGGGCGTTGATCGGGAAACATCTCGATCGGTGACGGAGGTAGATTGTGCTTGCAACAGAGCCGAGGGCTGATTCGGATAGTTGGTGGTGATCAGCGTGGTTCGCTTATCGTTGTAGCGTGTGTTCAAAATGTGCGCCACGGTATCCCAAACCCAGTCCGTTGGCTTGACCGCGCCCAGTTCATCCAACAGCAGGACTTCCGCTTCAAACACGGGGCGAAGAATTTCCAATTCCGTGGTGGCAACCTGCGGGTTGTAGGAGTTCTGAATCTGCTTCAGCAGGTCGCGATAATCGCAAAAAATGCCGGTAGCGCCGCGCTGCTCGACCAGCTCTCGCAGCAAACCGACGGCGAGATGGGTTTTGCCGCAACCGATGCTCCCGGTCAACAACAGGCCTCGTCCGGCGGTCTCAAGCGGATAACCGTCGGCAAAGCGGCGGGTGGTCATGAGAGCCATGCCAAGCGATGGATCGGCGCCGCGAAAACCGGTGTCAAAACTTTCCAGGTTGCAGTGGGTATAGCGCTGCGGAATCCGCGCTTTCTGCAGACGGAGGGCCGCTTTTTTGCCGATTCGGCAGGAACATTCGGCCGCGAATTGCTCCTGGCCGCGACGCACCATAGTGACGCCGATGCCACCGCAATGGGGACAGGTGGCTGCGGTATTATTGTCGATCGGCTTTTCCATGGGGAGCGGTTCTCTGATTGCTTTCTCAGTATCGCAGGCTGCGGCGGGAACGCTGGAGAAATCCTGGATTGCAAGCTGTGGGAATCTCGCATAAACTGGAGGTTAGCGTTTTGAGAAAGGTTTTGAATCACCATGCCGAAGCAAGGAATTCATCCGAATTACGAAACCATCCGCGTGGTATGCGCGTGCGGTCACAGCTTTGAGACACGTTCGACCCACAAGGGCGACATCCACATGGAAATCTGCTCCAATTGCCACCCGTTTTTCACCGGCAAGCAGAAGATGATTGATACTGCCGGCCGCGTGGAGCGCTTCCGCCGCAAGTATGCGCAGTCGGATTCGGCCAAGGCCGAGACCGCCGCGAAGTAACGGCGCACGCGTTCGAAATACACTGAGGCCTCCGCCGCGGCGGGGGCCTTTTGGTTGTGGGAAGCAGCCTGAAGCGATGAAGAAGCACTGGGACAATCCGGCAGAGCACGCGATGCCCGAGAGGGTTCGCGTCCCCGCGTCGCTGCAAATCGGCTCCGTTGCGATTGCGCCAGCCACGGTACTGGCGCCTATGGCGGGCGTGACGGACACGGTGTTTCGGCGATTTATTCGCAATGCGAGTTTGTTCCATGAGGGCATCGGATCGGAAAGTTTGTCGACGGATTTTTCCGGTGGAATTGAAGCGAGCGTGACCAATCAGCAGTCCGGCTGTGGGCTGATCATGACGGAGTTCACCTCGGCGGACGGCCTGTCGCGCATGCGTGAATCGAAGCGCAAGCGGTACCTAACCTACTACGAAGATGAGCATCCGATCGCCGCGCAGCTCTTTGGTTCCGATCCGGAGACGTTGTCGGAGGCGGCGCGCATCGTGGAAGATGCGGGCTTCGACATTGTGGATTTGAATCTGGGATGCCCGGCGAAACGCGTCGTTAGCTGCAACGGTGGTAGTGGCCTGCTGCGGGATCTGCCATTGATCGCGCGCATTTTCGAACGGGTGCGAGCGGCGGTCAATATCCCCTTTACGGTCAAATTCCGCATGGGATGGAACGATGACAGCATCGTGTGCGTGGAGTTGGCGCGGCTGGCCGAGTCGAGCGGTTTGAATGCGGTGGCGCTGCATGCCCGTACCCGCGAACAGGGCTACTCCGGGCAGGCGCGATGGGAATGGATTGGCGCGATCAAGCAGGCGGTTGCGATTCCGGTGATCGGAAATGGCGATATTCGTACGCCGGAAGATGCCTGCGCGCTGGTGGCCGAGACGCATTGCGATGCGGTGATGATTGGTCGCGCGGCACCGGCGAATCCGTGGATTTTTCGCCAGATCGCGGAGTACACCGCCAGCGGAACCTACACGCAGGCGACGGAACTGGATCGCTACAACCTGATTCGCACGTATTTTTCCATGCTGCTGGATCAGGAATTTCCGGACGCGACCGGCAAGATGAAGCAATTTGCTTCGTGGTTCACCCATGGAGTTCCAGGCGGCGCAGGATTGCGCAAGGCGATTTACGAAGCAAAGGCAGGACCGGCGATACTTGAAGCGGTTGAAAAATTCTTTGTTCCTCGCATGCAGACGCCCCTGGTCGATGCTGTGCCCGAGATGGAAGAATCGATGTCACTGCAATAGGGTTGACAACGTCGCGCTTTATTTTTCGCGGCGCTTGCGAAAGACCACGCGAATTTTTTCTCGCCAACGCTCGTCAAGCGCGATCAACGTCCAATCTACCTGTGGTGACACATAGCGCAACACGACCTCGGTTGCGGGATGAATGTGCAGCGCTGGCGCGATCAGGTAGAGAAGCGGCGCATCGGCACGAAGTTGCTTGCCGGGAAAATATCCAAAGCGCTCCAGATCGCTTTTCGACGCGGTGTCGCCCGGTTTGGTCGCCGTCGCGTGGTGAAGCTGGCGCACGCGCACCCAATAATCCAGCGACTGCAATGCCAGATGTAAATCTTCATCTGCTTTGATTTCGATCACGACCAGGCGGCCATCTCGACGCACCGCGAGCAGGTCGAGCACGGCGCGATCGGCAGCGGAAAATGCCGGAACCTGAGCATACACGGGCTGCGGTTCGATCATGGCGTCAATGGGATCGAGCGAGCGACGCAACATGGACTCCAGCCAGCGCTCCGGCTGTTGGCGATAGAGTGTGTCGCGTTTGTCGCCTCTGGGCCGTCTGCGAGCGATCAGTTCGCCGACCATTTCGCGCAGCTTTGTGGCTGATTCTTCGGTGAGGAGGGTTGCGTTGGCTCCGCTGCCAAAGAGAATTTCTTCCGATCGTGCAAAGCTGTTTTCGGCTGCGCTGGTGCGGACTCGGGCAAACTCCAGGCCGTTCCACAACAGGCCAACTTCAGAGCCGCTGCGAAAGACGGCTTCCATTTCTGCGATGGCATGGGCTGGAAGCAGCGTTCGCACGCGCTGGATCGCAGAGTGAAAACGTTCCTCCGCCGCAGTTGTGTTGGGCGCGTGCACCAGGCGCGACTCGAAATTGCCTTGATCGCTGTATTCGCGCTGATAGAGTTCTTCCGTTTTTTCGTCGAGCTCGTAGAGTTCCCATTGGGCGGCGCGGGAATTCATCCACGCCATGCGGGCCGCGGTTACGGCGGATTTGCCACGAGGAAGAATCACGCGCAGCCCCTCGAAAAGGCGTCGGCCTCCACTGTGCTCCCTGCAGTGATGCAGCCACAAGATACCGAGTGTCAGACTGCCATCGATGAGGGACTGGCTTTCTTCTCCATTGATGGCGATCAAGGCCCAGGCGGAGTTGCCGCGCACCAGGGTTCCGCGCGCGTAGGAGGGGCCGAAGCTGCGCTCCAGATCCATCGCGGTGCGCAAGCCTTCTACCTGGAAGTCGGGAAAATAGCGGGGCAGGAGCCGCTCCAGCAGCGGAATAAAGCGGGTGCGGGTGGAATCTCGCTGCGATGGCAGGCGCCGTTGCTGCGGCTGCAACTCTAACGTTTGCAGTTTGGACTGACCCATGCGCAGCACATGCAGACGAAGACCGGTTTTGCGAACCGTTATGTTGACGACGTGGCGAATGCAGTTGCGTTCTTCCGACCAGACGTGCAACACGCAGTGGCCATGCTCCGTCGCGACCGTCGCGGTGGCAAGTCGCAGATCGAAAAGGATGCGGCCATTTTCCAGCAGCACAGCAGCAGGCTGGTCATCGAAAAAAGTTTGCAGCTGGTGCGCGAGTTGCTCCGGTGTGGCGCCGTCTACCATCCCATCCGCTCACGCAGCGACGTGATGTGGGCGGTGTGATGGCGGCCGTGCCAGGCGTAGAGTGCGGCGACTTGTTCGACGGTCTGGTTGCCGGATTCAGGATGCTTGTAGCCACGCTTTGACCAGCCGGACTCATCCAGCGAGCGCAGCAGCGTGACCCAGCGCGTATGCAGCGAATCGAGCAGTTGCAGTGAGATGTCGACGGGCAGGGTGCGCGCATCTTCAAGTTCCGCCCATACACTTTCTTTGTAGGGAGTGATCTCGGGCCAATCTTCAGTGAGCGCAAGCCGCATACGCGCGGTGGCCTGCATGTGGCTGTCAGCGACATGATGGATGGTTTGGCGAATCGTCCAGCCGCCCTCGCGATATGGTGTATCGATCTGGGACTCGGAGAGGCCGGCGGCAGCAGCGCGCAGTTTTTTCGGCAGTTCGGCGATTTTCTGAATGGCTTCTTCACGGTCCTGCCGGGTCAGTGTGGCAGGTCGTACAAATTTTCCAATGGGATGGCGCAGATCGTTGTTCATGCCCTCCACGCTACCACGGAACACGGCCGCAGAGCACGGAAGCCGGTGCGCGCGATGGTACCGATTGTGCGGCTGGGATGCGTCTTTGCAGGTTCGGATGAATCTAAAAGATAGAATCAAATCAGGTGGGTACTGAGGCCGGGTCACCGCGTCATTCTGAAGGAGTTATTGCATGCAGCCTGCATCGCCCGACACGCGAAAGTTTTTCTATGAACACCTTGGCATCAACGAGCGGCTGCTGGAGCAGTGCCTCAGCGCGGCGCTGTCCGCGGGCGGCGATTATGCGGACCTCTATTTCGAATACATCACCGCCAGCTCGCTGATGGTGGATGAGTCGCTGGTGAAATCCGCCAGCCAGGGAATCAGCGCGGGTTGCGGCTTGCGGGTGGTCTCGGGCGAGCGCACCGGCTACGCATATACGGACGATCTTTCTCCTGAACGGCTTTTGCGCGCTGCGCACACGGCGGCACTGATCGCGAGCGGGCCGTCGAAGCAGCAGGTGCAGGGTTTTCACGAAGCGCCATCGGCGAATTTGTATACCGTGGCAGCTGCGGGAACCGATTCTGAAACATCCGCAAAGCTGGCGTTGATTCAGCGGGCGGATCGCGCCGCGCGGGCGTACGATTCGCGCATCGTGCAGGTGCAGGCCAGTTTTGGCGACGAATTGCGGCGCATTTTGGTGGCGGGCTCGGATGGAAGTTTTGCGACCGATACGCAGCCGCTGGCACGGTTGAATGTTTCGGTGATCGCGAAGGAAGGCGACAACATTGCTCGCGGCAGTTCAGGCGGCGGCGGGCGGGTGCTGCTGGACTTTTTCCTGAGTGACAAAACGCCGGAATATTTTGCGCTGGAGGCGGCGCGGCAGGCAGTGTTGCAGCTGGGCGCGGTGCCGGCTCCCGCAGGCGAAATGCCGGTGGTGCTGGGGCCGGGATGGCCGGGAGTTTTGCTGCATGAAGCTGTTGGGCACGGCCTGGAAGCGGATTTCAATCGCAAGAAGACGTCGGCTTTTGCCGGACTGATAGGCCAGATGGTGGCGAGTCCCAAGGTGACGGTGGTAGATAACGGAACCATGCCGAATCGCAGAGGCAGTTTGAACGTGGACGATGAAGGTTCGCCCACGCAGGAAACAGTGCTGATTGAAAACGGTGTGCTGAAGGGATACATGAGCGACAAACTTTCGTCGCGACTGATGGGCATCGCCGATACCGGCAATGGCCGCCGCGAAAGCTATCAGCACATTCCGATGCCGCGAATGACGAACACTTACATGCTGGCGGGCGAGGACGATCCGGCAGACATTATCCGCAGTGTGCAACGAGGCTTGTATGCGGTGAATTTTGGCGGTGGCCAGGTGGACATCACCAACGGAAAATTTGTCTTCTCGGCCTCGGAGGCCTACCTGATTGAAGATGGAAAGATTACTGCGCCGGTAAAGGATGCAACGTTGATCGGCAATGGGCCAGAGTCGTTGAAATATGTCTCCATGGTGGGCAATGATTTGAAGCTGGATGAGGGCGTGGGGACCTGCGGGAAAGCTGGACAGAGCGTTCCTGTTGGCGTTGGCATGCCAACCATCAAGCTGGACAAAATGACTGTGGGCGGAACGGGAAATTAACGCAAGGCAACGACCCAAGAGGGCAAAGTTTCATGAAGAATGCAACTGTCACTGTTTCTGAAAATGCAATTTCGGCCGAATTTGTAACTGACATTGTTACGAAGGCATTGCGGGCAGGTGCCAGTGATGCCGAAGCAGTGTTTTCTGAAGGCGATGAATTCGAAACGCTAGTGCGTTTAGGGCAGGTGGAGCAACTGAAAGAAGCCGGTTCGCGGGCACTGGGATTGAGGGTGTTTCAGGGAAATCGAACTGCCTCGACGACCACCAGCGATCTGACCACGGAAGGCATCGAGAAGCTGATTTCAGGTGCAATGGCGCTGGTGCAGGTGACATCGGAAGATCCGTTTGCAGGGCTGCCGGAGCCGGAGGAATTCGGAAAGCTGGCGGACGATCTCGATCTTTATTACGACGATGTATATTCGCTGGCTGCAGCGGAGCGGATTGAGTACGCGCGACGCGCGGAAGCAGCAGCGATGGCTGCCGATGCACGGATTCAAAATTCCGGCGGCGGAAGTTTCGATGCAGCGACCGGACGAAAAATACTGGCGAATTCGCGCGGTTTTGTCGGCGAGGTCAGGCGTTCATCATGCTCGATTGCAGCGCAGCCGATCGCGCTCTCCCCGGATGGCGGAATGCAGCGCGATTATTGGTATTCCAGCCAGCGGTCGTTGGGGTTGCTAGACTCGCCGGAATCTGTGGGGTTGGAAGCGGCGCGGCGAACGGTGCGAAAGCTGGGAGCGCGAAAGGTCCCAACGCAGCGTGTTCCGCTAGTGTTTGCGCTCGAGGTTGCGACCTCGATTCTGGGCGCGATACTGGGCGCGATCAATGGAAACGCGGTGTATCGCAGCTCCTCATTTTTAGCGGGTAAGCTGGGCGAAGTAGTCGCTGGTAGCAATCTGACGATCATCGATGATGGCACGACGCGAGGCGGATTTGGCAGCTCGCCATTTGATGGTGAGGGATTGCCGACGCGACGCAAAACCGTGCTCGACAAGGGTTTGCTGACCAGCTATCTGCTGAACACATACACGGCTCGCAAGCTGGGTCTGCGATCCACAGGAAATGCTTCGCGCGGGCTTGCAGGCAGCCCGGGAATCAGTTGCGGAAATTTTTATCTGGAGGCGGGAGAGAAGACGCCGGAGGAGATTATTGCTGCGATTCCCAATGGTTTATACGTGACGGACCTAATTGGACACGGCGTCAACATTGTCACTGGGGATTATTCCCATGGGGCTTCGGGCTTGTGGATTGAAAACGGCGAACTCTCGTATCCGGTGGAAGAAATTACGGTAGCGGGTAATCTAAAAGAGATGCTGCACAACATTTCCAGCATCGGGAGCGATTTGATTTTTCGCAGCTCGGTGGCGTGCC
>DATJUD010000088.1:0-10202 GCA_035502695.1 Acidobacteriaceae bacterium | reverse complement strand
CATCTCCTCTTCGGCACTGAGGAAACGCTCAACGATACCATGCCCCGTATCGCGGAGAGGAACCTCCGCTGCGGGATTTGTGCTAACCAAATCCTTCCGTTTTCCGTGCTTGAAAAGCATAGAAAATGTGCCGCGCATTTTGTTGACAGTCGCATTCTCCAGGCTGCGCTGCCGTTGAATCTCGTCAAGCCAGTCCTCGATCTCGGAAGGCTTGAGCGTTGCCGCTGCGCGGTCACCAAAGACTTGATTGATCTCGGCAATGCGTTTTGGAGGATTAGTCTGATCTCTATATTCCTCCGGATGTGCTTTTACGTAGTGAACAAACTCGTCGCATAGCCTGCCGACCGTAATCGCATTGATGTCGCCGAGGACTGCGACTTCGGCGGTAGTGAGGACCGGCCGCTTGGCCGTCGTCGGCAAAACGCCTTCGCCTGTGCGCCTGATCGTCCGCGCTTTCTCTACCCATGCGACCGCATCCGAACGTCCCTTTGGGCCCAAACCGAAGCTCTTCCGCACCAGTTTGCCATTCACCCGGATTCGCGCGGACCAGATGCCGCTGCCAGGCGGTCGCTCGTATACGCCGCTCACGGGCGCGGGTTTTTTCGCCATGCATCACACTCCTACCCAGGACCATCGCCCTGGAGAAATTCGTCGGCCTGTGATACTTTTGTGATACTCCAAAGCCGCATTCAATGCAACTGGCTGCGACAGTTCGGCGCTATATGATGAAGAAATCCCTGCATAAATACTGGATATTTGCAGTCCAATGCAACGGCGTGCAGCGTGATGCAGGACCATCAAGAACGCCCTTTTAAGGCGTGGGTCCTGGGTTCGAATCCCAGCGAGCTCACCATAAAAAAGACTTAATTTTGTCAGCAAAAACCTCGCAAAATGCCACTGCGATACAAAGTGATCCACGAGATTCGGTAACCAAACACCTGTTCGAACAGCGATCTCAGGTATTGATCCGGCGCTACGAGCTTGCTGCGGCGGTTTCGGATGCCAGGCCTGTTGCCCTACCAGGGATTTTCGCCGATGGGCGCGCCAGCCTGGGCAATGGTTGGCAGGCAGGAGGACGAAGTGGTTGCGGCTTCGTGATCGATCGTCTTCTGATATCCGAAAAAGAAAAACGATTTGTCGCTGCGGTACAGACGCGGAACCTGCAGCGGTCCGCCCACCATGCCGCCAAATTGGTTGCGCTTGAGCGGATCGACGATCTTGTGGCCGGCGGCGGCGCTATACGTGAAATAATTGGCGGCATTCAGATCGGCATTGCGCACATACTCGAACAGGTCGCCGTGATATTGATTCGTGCCGCTCTTGGTGATGATATTCACCACCCCGCCTGCATTCTGGCCATATTGCGCGTTGTAGTTGTTGGTCTCGATGCTGAACTCCTGCACAGCGTCGGGCATCGGAAAGGGCAGATTGACGTTGGTGTATTCGTCTACGTTGTTGCCGATTCTAGCACGATCCCAGCGCGGTCTCTGCGTCGGCACTGGCGGTTCCGATTCGAATTGCGGCCGCTCGCAGCCGAACTCCAGGAGCAGATATATCAACTCACCGCTGCCTTGCCCGGTGGCTCGGCTACCAGCAAAGCGGAAGCGCCATGAAAGTGTTTGAGGCGCTGCTCGACTTGCAATCCTCAAAACATCTCAACGAATTCCTGTTGCCTAATCAAGACGCAGATTCGTTCGGAGTCTTGCTTCGATCGGTGACGCGCGAAGATATTGAGAGAGCCGCGCAAGAGGAATGTTGGGCACTGCTGAGCCGGCGAGTGTATGCTGTTGCGAGTGTCGAAATCATCCAACAACATGCGCTCACTTAAAACCCCTGAGACCACTTCGCTTTTCCAGATCGGCCGTCGTGAATTTATCAAAAAGAGTTCACTGGCCGCCGGTGCCCTCGCGTTTGGCGTGCCAGTTCTTTTGCGCGGGCAGAACCTGAACAGCAAGCTGAATGTCGCCTGCGTCGGAATTGGCGGCAAAGGCCGAAGCGACACCGATGCCTGCGCCGGCGAGAACATTGTCGCCTTGTGCGATGTGGATTCCGGTTCAGAGGCTTATGCGACGCAAACCAAAAAATATCCGAGCGCGAAATTTTACAAAGATTTCCGCCAGATGCTGGATCAGATGGGCAGTCAGATCGATGCAGTCACGGTCTCGACTCCGGATCATATGCACGCGATCGTGGCGTCGGCGGCGATGAAGAGAAACAAGGCCGTGTTTTGCCAGAAACCACTGACGCAGACGATCTATGAGGCGCGCTATCTGCGGAAAATAGCCAGAGAGAAAAAGCTCGTTACGCAGATGGGCAATCAGGGCAGCGCTGCAGACGGCTTGCGCCGCGCGGTCGAGACGATTCAAGACGGACTCATTGGACAAGTGCGCGAAGTACACGTCTGGACCAACCGCCCGGTCTGGCCACAGGCAATGGATCGTCCCATCGGCGAAGATCCAATTCCTGCGACATTGGATTGGGATATCTGGATTGGACCGGCTCCGATGCGGCCGTATGTGGGCAGCCGCAACCCGGAGGATCGAAATGGAATTTACGAGCCGTTCAACTGGCGCGGCTGGCAGGATTTCGGCTGCGGCGCGCTGGGTGACATGGCGTGCCACACAGTCAACATGCCGTTTCGCGCCTTGCATCTCGACTATCCGACAGAAGTTGAGGCGACAGCGTTAGGCCGGATGAACACGGAATCGTATCCCATCGGGTCCAAAATTCGCTTCGACTTTCCCAAGCGCCAGGCCCACATTCCTGTCGAACATCCGCATCTCTTTCATCGTTCCAGGAAGATCGACTACGATGCGGTAACGCTGTGGTGGTATGACGGCGGTCAGCCTGATCCGGCAGCCCGCGGCGGCCACGACCTGAGCAACAAGCCGCCGGTCGAAGTCACTGCGGACATCGTCGCGCTGCTTGGTCACATTCCCGACAGCGGCTGTCTGCTGATCGGCGATGGAGGCACCGTCTTTTCACCGGACGATTATGGAACAAATTTCTTTGTGAAGCTCAAGGACGATAAGAAATTTATTCACTACACCGAGCACCCGGCGATGGCCCAATATCCGGAGCGTATTCCACGCAACCAGTACAGTAAAAAAGGCGTGAGTAATGTTGTTGCCCACGCGCAGGAATGGCTCGCCGCGGTCAAGGAAAACAAGCCGGAGAACTGCTACTCGCGTTTTGAAGTCGCCGCGCGTCTTACGGAAATCATGCTGCTGGGCTGCGTGTCATTGCGCGCGGGCCAGAAGATCGAGTGGGACGGGCCCAAAATGATCGCTGAAAACTGTCCCCAGGCTGCGCCGTTTATACAGCGGCAAGACCGTTCCGGCTGGGCCCTGTCCTGATGTAAGCCTCTCCGGCGCACTCCGGTTATGCCAGCCGTCCCGGCAGATACTGTCCCAGAAAACGCCGCGCCAGAATGAATCCGTCTTTGCGCTGCTGCGGAAAGTCGGGAAGGTTTGCGCTATGCGGGGCATCCCAGAACCGGTCCTCGTGCTCCACCGCAATTCCGCCATTGAACTGGATTTGCAGCAGCACCGTGAGGAACTCCGGCCAGTTTATGATGCCCTGTCCGGGGATGCGGTAACGCCACCATCCATGTCCGGCAATCCCCACCTGCTGTAACACCGGCTGGATGATTTCGGTGTCCTTGGCATGCACGGCGAGGATGCGATCTTTGAGCTGCCACGCCACGCTGACCGGGTCAATATACTGCCGCACAAAATGCGAAGGGTCGAACTCCAGCCCCAGCCGCTTGCTTGGCACCAGGTCGAAGACGGCCTGCATCGCTGCCGGAACGCTGGCGAAATTTGCGTCGTTTGGGTAGTTCTCCCATCCCATCGTCACGTCGAGTTTTTCGCAAACGGGCAGGTATTTTTCATTGAAGACATCGGCGTAGGCCTTGGCCTGATCTTCCATGCTGGCGCCCGGCATTCCGCCGCTGAAGGTCCCCACAAACCGGCAGCCCAGGCGATGGCAGAATTCCAGGGCGCGAATGAACTCGGCATTCGCGGCGGCGCGCTTGCCTGCATCGGGATCTGTATGGTTGAGGCCGAAGTACTCGATGCTGATGATGCGAATGCCTGCGTTCCGCGCCGTAGCCAGAATCTGATCGATGGCGCTGTCGCTTAGATTGGGATTGAACTCCGGCCCCGGGGTCACCACCACGCCTTCGTAACCGGCCTGTGCGGCAAAGGCGAGCTTTTCCGGAGAGTACGGGGTGATGATCGACAGCTTGGGATAAGGTGTATCTGCCGGCACGGCTGTCTGCCCTTCAATCTTCTGCGTTGCCTGTGCTGTCGCCGCAGCCTCTGCTCCAGCCATGCCTAGCACGGCCGCGGATGTGCCGCCCACCTTCAAAAAATCGCGCCGATTCCAAAACGGGTGTTCGCTCTCCATAGACTTGGTCTCCTGTTATCTGGCGCGGTCGTTCGATCGGGTCGCTTGCCGTGCAGAATTATATAGGGCGCGTCGAACCAGGGATTGAACAAGGCCTCTTTTGCGCCAAAAACTCACCACGGATGCTGCATCAAAGACATGTCTCGGGCAGATGAGCAGTCAGCGCGAAGCTTGAGCGGAATTGGATGTCGCTGAGCCCTGCGGCAACACCCACGCAAACATTACGCCGCCGCTGCCGGAGACAACATACTGTCTGCCATCCAGCTCGTATGTGATCGGCGAAGTCTGCATCGACGCGCCAGTTCCCGAATGCCAGAGTGTTTTGCCCGTGTCGGTATCCAGAGCCAGAATGTTTCCCTCCGCATCTCCGGTAAATGTCAGCCCCGCATCCGTGGTCAACACGCCTGCCCCCGCACCGCCTGGACCCAACTCATGTGTCCAGCGAATCTTGCCTGTCTGATAGTCGATTGCCTCAAGGATACCTTTGCCCCACAGTCCGTAGTCTGCGCCGGCCCACCCATAGTCACCGTCAGCCGGCTTGGTAAAGTAGAGGCTGTAGCTCGGATGAGCATCGACAATAAACAAGCCCGTCTTCGGGTCAAAACTGGGAGAGCGATAGTTCGTCATTCCGCCTTCATCCGGAGCGATCAATCGGCCATCCGGCTTCGGCTCTTTGTCGGGATTCGGAATAGGACGTCCTTCCTTGTCGACTCCCAAAGCCCAGTTTGTTGGGCCAAACCGAACGGTCAGCAGGCTTTTTCCATTCGTGCGATCCAGCACAAAGAAGTAGCCGTTGCGCGAGCTTTGCATCACCATTTTGCGCGGCTGCCCGTGAAACAATCCATCCACCAATACCGGAATCTCCACCGCGTCCCAATCGTGCGTGTCGTGGGGCGACGCGGAAAAACCCCAGACCAGCTTGCCGGTATCCGGATTCAGCGCCACGATGCTGCAGGTCCACTCGTTATCTCCGGGACGCGAGGCACCATTGAGCACCGGTGTGGGATTGCCCGTGCCCCAGTAAACGAGATTCAGTTCCGGATCGTACGTGCCGGTCACCCACGTCATGCCCCCGGTCGTCCTGTGCGGGGTTCCGGCGGGTGGTGTCGCGTCCCATTCCCACTGCACATCGCCCGTCTCGGGATCGAAGGAACGCAGCAGGCCGGGAAGATTGTCCATGTCGCCGCCCACCCCGGCGATTACGTGATTGTGCACCACCAGCGGCGACATCGTGGACCAGTAACCCTTCTTCACATCCGCAATGACTTTGTCCCAACGCACAGTGCCATCCTTCGCATTGAGTGATATCAGGTGCGCATCGGGCGTCGTGAAATAGAGCCACTCCTTATACATGGCCACGCCGCGATGGCCAATGTGATCGCCTTCGGTGGTGGGATGGTCGAAATGCCAGATCATGTGGCCTGAACGCGCATCGACGGCCCAGATATTGTCGGGCACAGTGAAATACAGAATTCCATCCACCAGCAGCGGAGAAGATTTGATCTCCGCCGGCTGATCGGTCTGAAAAGCCCAGGCCAGGCCAAGATCGTGAACATTCTCAGGCGTGATCTGCGTCAGTTTGCTATGGCGCCTTCCGGAATAATCGCCATGATAGAGAGGCCAGCTATCCGCCGGCGGATGCAGCAACTGAGCCGGTTCCAGGTCCTGCGCAGCTAACGGGCGCGGTCCCGTGGCTCCGAGAAGAATCGCGCCGATCACAAGCGCTAAGGTTGTTGCGAACAATTTCATGGGCAGTTCATCACTCCGGATCATGTGAGACGCAGCGGCAAAGCCTCAGCGCAGGGTCTGTATGTAGGCCATCAGATTATGGATATCATCATCCGTATACCGGCTGAACAGCTCAACGTGCGCTTCCACTGGAGAATCGATCGTGTACTTTACATCTTCTGTCGGCCACGATCTGTACGTGCCGTCATGCTCTGTCAGGCCGATCGTAAACTCGTCGCGATACGCCAGGGAGCCGGTAACCTCCTGCCCATTGGGCAATGTCACGGTAACCGTATCTCTGGCAGTGCGCCCCGGATAGAGCATCCGTTCCTCGAGTTGCAGTCCTTCGTAGCGCGTAGCCACGCCGGCAAGATCGCCGGTGGGAGAGTGGCACTTCGCGCAGCCGCCCGCGCCGTTGAAATAGCGTTTGCCGGCCTCTAAATTGCCGGTCTGCAGATCGCTCACTTCCACTCCGCGGCGTCCACCCTTCATGGCATCGGCGGCAGCCACGCGCGCATGGATGAAGGCCGCCAGGCTTGATATTTCGGGACCGGAAAACCGGAATGCCGGCATCTTTTTGTCGTTGTTTGTCCGCCCCTCGCGCACAACCTGCCCAATCTGGGAGCCATTCACGTCAGATAACACCAGTTTTGAGCGCGTAAGGTCCGGACCCGTTTCTCCTCCCATCGCATCGCGCCCATGACAAAAGGCGCAATTTTGCTGGAAAATTGCGCCACCGGCGGCAGCCTCAGGTGAAAGCTGCAGCCCCTTGCGGCCGTCCAAAGATAGCGACGCGGACGAGGTCGTGCCCGTAGCCGGTGCGGTGGCCAGAAACTTCAGCAGTGCCGTCACCTCTTCATTCGGCATCGTTGCAAATGGCGGCATGCGTCCCTTGCCGGTACGTATCAGTTCTGCGATTTGCGCATCCGTCAACTGGTGGTCAATACCGGCCAGCGGCGGAAATCCCGGCAGAATCCCTTCGCGATTTTCACCATGGCAAATAGCGCAATGGGCTGCATAGACCGCATCGCCAGCAGCGGAAGCACTGCCATGCGTCCTCTGCGCAGCGGAGTTGACCTGGCTGCTCGTTGCTGCCAGAAGCGCTTGGCCTGCCGTACCCGAAACATCGATCGACAGCAGCCCCAGCGCCATCGCAAGCATTGCAGCGTTCCGAAATGTGACTTGCTTGAGAGAAAATTTCATTCCCAGGTATGCCCTCTAGTCGCTGCGCGCAGCCTGAATAAAAATCGCGCAGCGCAAGCAATCATCCACGTTTGTCCATCGGATGGGCGGTCATTCATTCAGACTTTCGTTATTGCGGCCGAGGATGAGACGCAGTGCTGCCCTCAGTCATGCCCAGTGCCCACTTGATGGCTTCAAAATACATCTTGCGGATATCCGGATCCTGCCACGACTCTTCCGTATGTCCCAGCGTGGAGTAAAAGACCCGGCCTTTGCCATACATCTTGCTCCAGGCCACTGCAAAATCATGATCGGTCCGATGAATGCGCGGGTTGTTCGAGTAGTCCAGCTTTGTGGGGTCAAGGCTAAGTAGAACGTTGACTTTGTCCCGTGACCACGCCTTCGGCTGATAAATCTCGTCATATTTCACAAACGCCTTAGGAAAGTGGCGCACTGCCGGAAAGTCCGGTTGCTCATTGATGATGGGCGCATTGAATGTCATCCACGGATGCTGATCAAACCAGCCGCCGATCATCTCTCCATACTCGGGCCAGGTGTAATTCGTATCGAGCGCGGCGTGAATGCCGACAAAGCCCTTTCCATCATCATGAACAAAGGAGAGGATGTCGGCCTTCTGGCTGGCATCGAGGTCGAGCTCCCCAGTGGTGCTCGCAAAAATTAGAAGATCAAAGTAGTTCAGGTTCTTTGCGTTCCGCCCCAGTTCTTTCTTGGTCAAAAGCTCTGTATCCGTGCGCATCTCCGTATCCCATAGGCCGCTTTCTTTGCCCATGTTATAGATTGCGGCCATTGCGTCCGAAACAGAGTCATGCTCAAATCCCTTCGTCTGGGCAATGACCAGAACATGCTTGAGATGAATCTCTTTTGCGTGCGGAACAGGCGGAGTCGCTTCAACTCCAGTTGATTGAGCGCGCAGGCACCAGCTATCGAAGGCGAGCGCCAGGGCAATGAACACAAAGTGAAAAACGAGCTTTCGACGATGCAAGAAGGCATCTCCTTTTGAGCCGTTGGATACTAGCACGCACCGACCCGTGGCAGACTGAATCAGGCTGTCTCGATCCCGCTTGGATTCTTAAAATTTCACTACAGGGAACAACTCGAAACATAGCCGCGGAAAGTCTACTTGGCGATCCCTCGATCATGCAATCGCGGCGTTACCGGTAAAACGCTCAAGCAGTCAGGCGACCTCGTTGAATCAAGGCCACATCTATGCAGGGCAGTACGAGTTCGGGTCGGGGATGTGGCTCAACGTCGGCGCGTAGGTAAAAGTCCCGTTGCCGTTCCCGAGCATCACCACGTACGAGGTCTCGTCCTCACTGCTAATTGCCAGATCGGCCGCGCCGTCTCCATTGAAGTCCGCAGCGGAAAGATAATAGACAACCCCTCGCCTGGGCAGCGCGAATGACCATACGGGCCGGAACTCTCCGTTGCCCTCGCCCAGAAAAACCATGACCGCATTCGAACGAAAATCGGAGATCGCCAGGTCTGCGATGCCATCGTGGTTAAAGTCGCCCACTGCCATCGATACAGTCGAGCCAACCTGGGCAACCTTGCCAGCGGAGACCAGATTTCCGCTGCCGTCCCCGAGCAACTCAATCACCGATCCGTCGGCATCTGCCACCAGCAAGTCGGGTTTTCCGTCGCCATTAAAATCGCCCGCAGCAATGGCTCGCGGGTCATTCCCGACTTCCACATGTCCCGGCGCAGCCACATATCTGCCGCCGCGCTGCCCCAGCAGAACCGTGAGCGCAGCCGGGCCTTTTTCACCGCCACTGGGCAACCTCACCTCGGCGAGATCCGCAATTCCGTCGCCATTAAAATCAGCCGTCGCAATCAGCATGGAGCTTCCATCATCGGGTTGGTTCGCATCATCGGCGCCGGCAGTCGTCTGCGCATGCCCTGAAGCTGCAATTGCAGCCATCAGAAAAATGCCCATGGCGATTGAAGTGCAATGAACACGCGTCATCCGGGTTGCTCCAGAAAAGCGCGCAGCGGCGTGCGTCATCGACTGATCCAGTAGATCGCGGCTCTCCATACGCTCCCTGTATCCGGATGCATTACAGCGGGCCGCATTTCTACCTCAACCCAGAGCGACCCCAGTGCTGCGGGGCGCAGTGTCTTCTCCATACTGCCGGAGAGGCCTATATCGGCGATCGCCACATCGAGCTGCGATGGCGGCATAGGACGCGAGAGGCTGCGCCGGTCACATGTCGTCGAATGGTACGCCGCAACCGCCTGGCGACCGGCAGTCACCATGACGTGATTATACGTTGCTTTCCATCGCCGCCATTGGACACACCATCGTTTAACTGCAGAAGCGGCTATGCCCTGGAATGCGGTGGTGTGCGATGCCCATGGAGACGGAATGTTGGTGGGGGCGTTTCGGTTCAAGATAGCGCGAGACACAGGCGAAGCGCAGCTTTCTGCTCGATGAGTGACCTCGCAAGAACGCACCCGTCAAGTCTCGCCTGAAATTGAGTCCAGGCACTGCTCCCGTGTCACATTCTTTCCACTTCAGCCGGCCTGCGAGATCGCGTCTCACCGTTCGCTCATGTAGTCTTGCATGGAAGCAATTCTCAGTCGTCAGAAGTGGCTGGAACTGCGATGACATCTTCTGCACCCGTGGCCGAAAGACCGTCATCCGTTCGCACCATGGGCCATCACGACGAAAATCGTACTCGGTTCTGTGCCGAAAACTGGGACCAGGCCCGTCATAACCAAGCCAATATCATTCCGCTTTTACCGGGGCTGCGTTTTATCGCTGCGTGTGCAAGAGCGAAGGCTGCCCCGAGAGCGCACTTCTCGAGGCAGCCACGTTCTTTACCAGCGGTAGACGGTCATTTCGTCCAGGTACACATTGCCCC
>DATJUD010000087.1:0-4902 GCA_035502695.1 Acidobacteriaceae bacterium | reverse complement strand
CGCCCTCAAGAACGAATCCGAACGCTATCCAAACGCATCAACAGTGCCGTGGTCGAAAAATTGAGTAGGGACAATTACGAAGGCTTTGTCCGGCAGAGACGAGCCACGGCGGTGCATTTCGACGCTGATTGGGATGTCGGTTACAGACCTATTGTTCGTCGGAGGATGAGTGAAGCGTCGAACGTGTTAGGGCAAGAGGTAAACTTTGGCGAAGTTGATTGGGATTGCGAAGTCGAACTCGCAAAGTCGCTTCGCGTCATCACCGTGCCGACGGTGGCATACTATTTAGACGGCAATCTTGTGGCTGTTCTTCCCGGCGCTCGACAGAACATTCTCGGGCGCCTAGAACGGCTACTGCAAGGCCAGCACATCGGTCGCGATGATGGGTTGGGTTATGACATCGCCCCGCCAAACTTCTGGTGCCAAGGCTGACGCCAACTGTTGTTAGCAGGCCTTAACACGCTTTGAGCCGCAAAGGGGATTTTGAGTGAAATGGCGATGTTTCTCCAACTGTCGCCCGGCTAGTCGCTGTTGGGCCACACTAACACCGCCTCGCAATCGCCGAAGCCGGACATGTCCTCCGCACCTGCTGCAACAGCTAGATGGACCCACGCCTCATAGGAATCATCTAATTTCGTCCGGTCAACTGAGAGATTCTTGTGGCCGTTCTTGTGCAGTACTCCATCGATGAACTCGGCATCGGCCTCATCGATGTGGTTCCACGGCCCTTTGAAGCGTTGCCGAAGCGAAAACACTTCAGCTTTTCCCGGTTTTACAGCCAATGGGTAGAACGCGCCTTCAATCTCTGGATGCTGGCATGCATACCCTGCGACTTGGCTCGTGTAGAAAACGCCCGACTGAACCTTGAGGATAATTCCGAGGTTGTCGTACCCACTTAGGTCGATGACGCGTTTTTGAGTAGCCATTTTGTCATCTCGCAAATGATAGCAGCGCGGGAAGGCAACACGGTTCATGTTGGTTGGCAAAACCAGCCGTTAGCGCTCAAATTTCAATCCCCTTCGATCCACTTCTACCCTGCATCTTCCAAAATCACAACCAACTCCCTCCACCTATCCACGCCATCCTGTGATTTCAATCACTCCCATTTTGGTACTTTTCCACAGATCTATTTCCTCCAATGTTCACATAACCTTTACCCTGACTTTCCCTTTCTGCAAACTGCCATCATGAGCGCAAATGAGTCTCGCATCCAGACGGCAATTCGAAGCTTCGAAACTTTGCAACCATGAAGTCTCGAATCTTGAAACCTGAAGCTCGAAACTGTTTCTTTTCAGGATTTTGCCCGCAACTCATTGCAGCCCATAGATTAATTTCAAAATTTTCCCTAACCCGATGATTCCAATGGACCGCCGGGGGAGGGGGTGAGGCTCTCATGGCAGATTTTCCATCTCGTTGTCAGCACATCAAAGTCAATGGAACGCAGTGCGGATCGCCCGCACTTCGCCGCAATCGCTTCTGTTTTTTCCACAAGCGCTTTCAGGACGAGCGCATCCGCCTCGCCGCCGACCGCAAACGTCGCGGCGCTCCCGTCTTCGTCCTCCCCGTTCTCGAGGACGCCAACTCCGTCCAGGTCGCCCTCATGCAGGTCATGCGCCTGCTCGTCACGCAGCAGATCGAGCACAAAACCGCCAGCCTTCTTCTCTACGCCCTGCAAACCGCCAGCACCAATCTCCGCATGACCAACTTCAAACCGTTCCATCAAGAGGTCATCCTTGATCCGCGCGACGCCGACCAATCCTTCCTCGGCGAATCGAAACTCTGGTGCGACGAAGACTTCGAGGAAGAGCAAGACGAGGCCGAAACCGCCGCCGATCGTGCCATTGCCGAGCTCGATCGCGTGAAAAAAGAGAAAGAGGAAAAAGCCAAGTGGCGCAAGTGGGCCGAAATGCAGTATCCCGATCCCAACAAGCCCGCGGCCGCAGTCGCCAAAGCAAAGCAAGCCGTCGAAGCCAAAAAACCTCCGCTGCCGAATCTGACAAAACCAGCCTCGGAAATGACCAACGAAGAAATCCGCGCCGATATCGTCAAGATGGTTCGCGACAGCGGACTCGCCGACAAATACCGCATCAACGCCCAGGGCCAGGTCGAAAAGAAGCCTCCCCAACCCGCGCCCCAGCCGAAGGAGGAGTCGGAACAGAAAGCGACATAAGCGTTCCTTCGTGGAACCTCGTGTCCTTGGTGGTTAAAAAGATTTGCGGTTGCTACACTCGCTTGCATGCAAGTGAAGATTCTGGGGTCGGCCGCCGGGGGCGGATTTCCGCAGTGGAATTGCGCCTGCCCGAATTGCCGCGCGGTCCGCGCTGGAAATTTTCGCGGCAAGAGCCGCACCCAGGCGCAACTCGCAGTCTGCGGAGATTCGGAATCCTGGTTTCTGCTCGGAGCATCTCCGGACTTGCGCGCTCAGATTGAAGCGACTCCCGAACTGCATCCTCTCATTTCAAACAACGAAGGGATTCGCTACTCGCCGATCGCCGGAGCCGTCCTGCTGAATGCCGATATCGATCACGTTCTCGGACTGCTCTTGCTGCGGGAGTTGCAGCCGCTGCGCGTGCACGCCACAAAATCAATCCGCCGCATTCTGACCAAAGACAATTCCATGTTCGGCATGTTGCAACGGGTTCCCGGTCAGGTGAGTTGGAATGAGTTCACGCCCGGCACGCAATTCTCTTTGCTCGATCCGGCAGGAAATGATTCGGGCCTGCGCTGCCGCGCCATTCCGCTGGGAACGCATTTCCCCGCGTACGTGTCGGCTCCGCGGCGATCGCAGCTTTCTCCGCTGGAATCGTCACTCGGATTGATCGTCGAATCGCCAACGAACAAGCGCCTGGCCTACATGCCCGCGGTTCCGCGGATTGACACGCCATTGCTGCGGCAATTCGATTCCTGCGACGTCCTGCTGTTCGACGGAACGTTCTGGAGTGACGACGAATTGATTCGCCTCGAGGCAAGCGGACAAACCGCGCACGACATGGGACACGTCGCGATCTCGTCCCCGCATGGCAGCCTCGCGCAGTTGGCGCAACTGAAGCACCCACGTAAAATCTATATACACGTCAACAACACGAACCCTGTGTTGAACGAAGCTGGTCCCGAATATCGCCAGGTGCGCGACGCAGGCTGGGAAATCGCGGAGGACGGATGTCAGTTCGAACTGTAGATACCGCGCAGAATCATGCGCTGCTGACGTTCGACGGATTGCGCGCGCAACTGCGCAGCGTCGGCGAGGAACGCTATCACCACCAGCATCCGTTTCACTTGCTGATGCACGAAGGCCGCCTCAGCCGAGGACAACTCCAAGCCTGGGCTTTGAACCGTTATTACTACCAGAGCGTCATTCCGATCAAGGATTCGATCATTCTGTCGCGAGGGCCGGATCCGGCGTTCCGCCGTGCATGGCGCAAGCGCGTGATCGACCACGACGGCGACGCGCACAGCGAAGGCGGCATCAAACGCTGGCTGAAGCTGGCCGAGGCAACGGGACTCGATCCCGAGCAGGTGAAGGCCGGAGTTGGAATTCTTCCTGCCACGCGCTTCGCTGTGAATGAGTATCTGAATATCGTGCGCAGCCGCAGTTTGCTGGAAGCGGTCGCGTCGTCGCTGACGGAATTGTTTTCGCGCGACCTGATCTCCCTGCGCATGGACCGGCTGCGGCAGCATTATCCGTGGCTCTCGGGAGGGCTGGATTACTTTGAAGCGCGCCTGACGCAAGCGCCGGAGGATGCGAAGTTCGCGGTGAATTACGTTTACGAGAACGCGCATACGCGGGCGGAACAGGAACTGGCGATCCAGGCGCTGCGCGACAAGTGCGACATTCTATGGGCACAGCTTGACGCGCTTTATTTCGCGTACGTGCAGCCGGGATGGCCTCCGCCGGGCGCATTTCGCATGGAGGGAGATTGAGCATGGCGCCTCCTTCTGACACGAGCCAGCCGCGCCTTGCCGCCGGATGTCGCTGGGGCGGCACGGATCAAGATCGAATGATCTTGTTCCCCGAAGGCGCGATTAAGTTGCAGGGGACGGGGCGGCAGGTGCTGGAGCGCTGCGACGGAACCCGCACCTTCAGCGAAATTATCGCGGAGTTGCAGAAAGAATTTGGAACAACCGATCCGGAGAAGATTCGGTCCGACATCGGAATTTTCCTGGAGCAGCTGCAGCGGAAACGAATCGTGGATTATTGAATCTGCGCAGAATTTCTGTCGGGCGCTATCAATAGCGTTGCACGCAAAAAAACGTAGCAAGCTCAGTCATGGTTTCTAACCCTCTTGCTCTCATCGCCGAAGTCACGCATCGCTGCCCGCTGCATTGCGTGTACTGCTCGAATCCGGTCGAGTTGGCTGCGATTGAGTCAGAGTTGTCGACCTCGGAGTGGACGAACGTCTTTGAGCAAGCCGGAAAACTGGGAATGCTGCACGCGCACTTCACCGGCGGAGAACCGCTGGCCCGCGCTGATCTCACCGAACTGATCTCCGCTGCACGCAGCGCGGGACTGTATACGAACCTCATCACATCCGGAATCGGGCTGACTGAGCAGCGACTGCGGGAACTGGTGAATGCAGGACTCGATCATATACAGGTCAGCTTTCAGGACTCCCGCGAATCAGCGGCGAATTGGATCGCGGGCGCCAAGGCTCATGCGCACAAGGTCGATCTTTCACGCGCGATTCGCAAGCACAAGATTGCCTTTACGGTGAATCTGGTCGTGCACCGGCAAAACCTGGATCATCTGGAAGAGATGATCGCGTTCATCGAGCAGCTGAATCCGGAGCGAGTGGAGATTGCGCATACGCAATATTACGGATGGGCCTTGGCGAACCGCGCCGCGCTGATGCCGACGCGCGAGCAATTGCAGAGCGCGGTCAAGACCATCGCAGATGCGGAAAG
>DATJUD010000086.1:0-8159 GCA_035502695.1 Acidobacteriaceae bacterium | reverse complement strand
ATTCTTGAGTGCAACCGTCTTAATCGCCATCGATATTTTTCTCCGTAAATTATTTTGTGAATCGATCTTGAGAAAATTTTGCAAGCTGGTGGAAGTGGGCTGGCCTGTACCCGCTGAATGCCGGAACGGACCAAAATGGTTTCGCTAAATCGCTGCCAACGGCTATTGAAGAAGCGGCTGTTCTTCGCCGTTTTCTTTTTCTTCCGGCGGAATGACAACCGCAGCAGCCACCTTATCCGGCTCTTCCAGGTTCAACAAGCGAACGCCTTGGGTTGAACGACCCGCCGCTCGCACGGTTTTGGTGTCGATGCGGATGATCTTTCCAAACTGACTGATCACCATCAGCTCGCTCGCATCATCCACCAGGTTGATGGAGCAAACCTTGCCATTCTTCTTCATGGTCTTCAGATTGATCACGCCTTTACCACCGCGCGACTGCAGACGATATTCATCCACGTCGGTGCGCTTGCCATAACCGTTATCGGTAACAGAAAGAATCAGGCAGGCACAATCCGCGCCGCCATCGCTCTTCTTGCGCTCCTTGGGAGTAACCGCAACTCCGACAACGTAATCATCCTTCGCTAGATCGATGCCGCGCACACCATACGCCGGTCGTCCCATCGAGCGAACGTCGTTCTCGTCAAAACGGATCGCCATGCCATCGTGCGTAGCCAGGAAGACGATCTGTTTTCCGTCGGTAATTCTCGCCGCGACCAGCTCATCTTCCTTGTCGATGCCGATCGCGATAATTCCCTTGGACATGACGTTCGAAAAATCTTTCAGCGGAGTCTTCTTCACAGTACCGTTGCGCGTGCCGAAGAAGATGAACTTCCCTTCCTCTTCCAGATTTCGCACTGGCAGAATGGCGCAGACATTTTCGCCCGGTTGCAGGCTCAACAGGCTCGCCATGGCCTTGCCTTTGCCCGCCGCGCCGACATCGGGAATCTCATACACCTTCAGCCAGTACACGCGTCCGGTGTTGGTAAAGCACAGCAGGTATGCATGGGTGGAATCGATAATCAGCTGCTCGACGAAATCCTCTTCCCGCGTGCGCATGCCGAATCGTCCCGTACCGCCGCGACGCTGCTGGCGATAGGTGGAAATCGCTGTGCGCTTCAAATAGCCGGAATGCGATACCGTGATGGCGACCTGCTCATCCGCAACCAAATCTTCCATTTGCAACTCTGCCGTCTCGTCCAGGATCTGCGTGCGACGTGCATCGCCATATTCCTTCTTGACCGCTTCCAATTCCTTGACGATGACGCTGCGCAGTTTCTTTTCGCTGCCCAGAATCGCCTCATACTCCGCAATTCGGTCACGAACTTCGCCGAGCTCCTTCAACAATTCGTCGATCGAAAGCTGCGTCAGCCGATACAACTGCAGTTCCAGGACCGCATCAATCTGGCGATACGTCATGCCGGCTTCAGCCGTCAGGTTGGTCGTATCTTTGTCCAGCTTGATGACAATTTCTTTGCCGAGTGAGAAACGATGCAGGTTCTCTCTGGCATCCGCACGCGAAGACGATCCGCGAATGATCTTGATAAAGGCATCCAGGTTGTCGAGCGCAATCTTGTAGCCTTCCAGGATGTGTTCGCGCTCGCGAGCTTTTCTCAGCAAGTAGGCTGTGCGGCGACGCACCACATCCACGCGATGATCCAGGAAATGCCGAATCGCCTGCGGCAGGCCCATCTCCCGAGGCTGGCCATTGACAACCGCCAGAAAGATCATCGAGAAGCTGTCCTGCATCTGCGTATTTTTGTACAGCTGGTTCAAGACAATCTGTGCTTCCGCCGTCCGCTTCAGCTCAATCACGATCCGCATCCCGTCGCGATCGCTCTCATCGCGCACGTCGCTGATATCGTCGATCACTTTTTCATTCACCAGGCTGGCAATGCGCTCAATCAGCTTCGACTTGTTTACCTGGTACGGAATCTCAGTGACAATAATTGCCTGTCGCCCCTGCGTGATGTTCTCAATGGCGACACGCGCGCGCATCAGGAAGCGGCCACGACCCGTCTTGTACGCCTGATGAATCCCGCTGCGGCCATAAATGAATCCGCCGGTAGGAAAATCCGGGCCCTGCACGTGCTGCATCACTTCCGCCAGCCCGGCGTGGGGATTGTTGATCAATTCAATGGCAGCGTTCACAATTTCAGTCAAATTGTGCGGGGGAATGTTGGTCGCCATGCCGACTGCAATGCCACTCGACCCATTGACGATCAGCGTGGGAATGCGGGTGGGGAGCACCACCGGTTCCATCGTGCTTTCGTCGTAATTCGGCGTGAAATCGACCGTCTCCTGATCGATGTCGGCCAGCATTTCTCCAGCGATGCGGGTTAAACGGGCTTCCGTATAACGCATCGCCGCCGGCGGATCGCCATCGACGGAGCCAAAATTTCCCTGCCCGTCGACCATGGTGTAGCGCATGGTAAATGGCTGCGCCAGTCGCACCATGGTGTCGTAAATCGAAGCATCGCCATGGGGATGGTACAGTCCCATCGCCTGTCCAACGACCTTGGCGCACTTGGTGTATTTTTTGTTGTACTGCAGGCCCATCTCCTGCATTGTGTACAGCACACGCCGGTGGACAGGTTTCAGGCCATCGCGCACATCCGGCAACGCGCGCCCGATAATCACCGACATCGAATAGTCGAGATACGAGCGCCGCATCTCCTCTTCGATATTGATAAAAATCATGTTCGCCGCACCCGGGCCCTGCGGACCCCCGGGAGGAGTTCCGTTGCTGCCAGTGCCGTCGCTGCCATTATTGCCAAGAGGAAGTTGGGGGTTTTGCTCGTCTGCCATTTTTTGTCGCGAACCGTTCTTTTAGAGGGTGAGCCTAAAGCCTATCCGGGGCCAATCAGGACTATCTTCTGCGCACCGGATGGAACGGAAGGTCTCCTTCTAGAATACAGTGTTTTCAGGGGTTTGAGCAGGCCCGAAGCGGTGAAGTTCACGAAGGTTTATCTGCAGATTTGCTGAGACTTATCACTGGGAAACAAGCAGCGGCAAGCTGGCCAGAGTCAGGATCACCTGGGTCACTACCAAGGCCCCTGTCAACCACAGGAACATCCGCTTGCGCCGAGACTCCAGCATGTCCGCAAACACCCCTCCTGTAAAGGTCAATACAAAAGGCAGAGCCCAAATCCAGGGCTCGCTGCGGACGCCCGTGGTTTCCAGCGATAGCAGAAGGAGCGCCACGATGAGCGGGGTAGTATTCCCAAAATAGCGCGAGCGGCGATGGAAAATGTACAGCGCCGCGGCGGAAAGCGAGGCAATCGTCAAGCCGGCGTTGGAAACATTCTCCATCATGTGCAGACTGCCCGCCCAGGAGGGCCACATCAGCGCATCTGCACTTTCAAAAACGTAACTGAGCCCGTCCATGTGGAAGGCATACGATGCAGCCAGGATCACAAATCCACCCAAAACCGCGATCCCCAGCACCGGCAAAACAAGAGGCTTCTTATTTTCAGCGAGATACATCATAAAACCGAACGCCAGCAGCAGACCCAAGAGTGCGGCTGCCACATGCGCCGTGGCTGTCAATCCCAGGGCCACCGTAAGCAGAACCATCCGAGGACGCCATTTTCTGCGCGGACCCTGCATGGCGTGGGCCAACCCGACTGCCGTATACAGCACTCCGTACAGCCCCCAGGCCGCGAGAATTTCATTATTCGGGCGAACGCAAACTCGGATCATCTCCGGCGAGAAACAATACAGGGTGAGCGCAAAAAAACCGCCCGCATTTCCGTACAGGCGCCGCGAGACCCACCAGATTCCACCGCCCAGCCAGACACCAAAAAAAATAAACGGCAGTCGCAGCAGCAGCAGAACGTCCCCGGCAAGATGCCGCATTTCCCACGGCGACACATTGCTCGGTTGTCCCAGAAGGATGCGCTCAACCGTCAGTGGGAATCCAGCAACGCGATAGGCAAACGTTCCGTCACTGATGTTGCCGCAGGAAGTCAGATATCCGGCCAGCGGAGAAGGCCGTTCCCATAGTTCGCGACCGCAGCGCGCATACGCATAGTCCTCGCGGCTCAGCGCCTGATGATGCACCACCCACAAACACTGAATCGCAAATACACACAACATGGCAGCAGCCAACATCTGCGGTTTGTGGATTTCAAATCTAGGCGTGCGCATGCGGCTGTTGCTGAGTTTACTAGAGTCTCCGGCCGTCGTCGGTGCTATGCCTGGATCGCGTGTGCTCACAGCGGTTCGATTCCAGAAATCAACCCGAACGTTGCGTCGCGTCGCTGCTCACGATACCATCCGCTTGCATGGACTTGAATCGCTCATCTGACCGCATCGTCTCCGCTGAACCCGTCGAGGATGATCTCGCACTCGACCTGAAGCTGCGCCCGCAGCGGCTGAATGAGTTTATCGGCCAGCGCAAGGCAAAAGAGCAGTTGTCGATTGCATTGCAGGCGGCTCGCAATCGCGACGAGGCTCTGGATCACGTACTGCTCTCCGGCCCTCCAGGATTGGGGAAAACCACGCTGGCCAACATTATTGCGAATGAGCTCGGCGTCGGCTTTCAGCAAACCTCCGGGCCTGCGATCCAGATTCAGGGCGACCTGACGGCAATTCTTACAAATTTAAAGAAGCACCAGGTGCTGTTTCTGGATGAGATTCATCGCCTGCAGCCGGCTTTACAAGAAAAGCTGTACACCGCGCTGGAAGATTACAAGCTGGACATCATCATCGGGCAAGGGCCAGCCGCTCGTACCCACGTGATGGATCTGCATCCCTTCACCTTCGTCTCCGCAACTACGCGGCCGGGGCTCTTGGCGTCTCCGTTGCTGGCGCGGTTTGGAATTTTACTGCGCCTGGAGTTTTACACCGATGAGGAGCTGCGCATCATCGTGCATCGTTCCGCGGACGTGTTGAACGTTCCTATTGATGACGACGGCGCCGCGGAAATTGCCATGCGATGCCGCGGGACACCTCGCATCGCCAACCGCCTGCTGCGCCGGGTTCGCGACTATGCGCAAGTTCGCGCCAGTGGACGCATCGACCGCGAAACGGCAATGGCTGCGTTGAGCCTGCTGGAAGTGGACGCGCACGGATTCGACGAAATGGATCGCCGCCTGCTTCGCACCATCATCGACAAATACGATGGCGGGCCCGTCGGCCTGAATACATTGGCAGCAGCGCTTGCGGAAGAAGAGGACGCCCTGGAAGAAGTGTATGAACCGTTTCTCATCCAGATCGGTTTTCTCGATCGCACACCGCGCGGCCGCGTCGCCACGCGGCTCGCGTATCAGCACTTCGGCCTGGAACCGCCGCGCAAACAAAATCTTCTCTTCTGACGACGGCAGATGCTCGCTTTTATTTGTTGCGCGCGTCCTTCACTACAGTACGAAACCTCTGCATCTAAATAGCCGCAGGCAATCCGGCGCGCTCGCGCACTCCCCTACAATGGACATAGGGTCAATGCAGTCAAGAATGAAGGACAAGTCACTCGATTGATGCACGGTCGCGTATGCAGGCAGCTACTTTTGGCACTGGTGGCGCTTCTTGTGTGCTACGGCGGCCGTGCGTGCGCGTCCGATGGAGGCGATGCCGGGCCGGTGTCGTCTTCACTGCCTTCGGCGCCTGAACCATCCTTGGGCCTGCGAACACACGCATTCGTACGTCATCCTGCGCACGTGGTCATCCCCATGCTCGATGCGCAACCCAAATTGGCTGACTTTCTGGTCTCGCCTCCCGCCTCTCATGCTGCCCGGCAAATGCTACGCATCCGCCATTTTGTGGAACGATATCCCGACGACGGCAAGCCGCCGACCGAAGCCACCGTTGCCTACCTTGGGTATACGCACAAATATTTCTTTGCGGCGTTCGTCTGCCACGACAAAACTCCCAATTTGATTCGAGCCCACATGCTGGCTCGTGACAACCTTGGCGACGACGACAATGTCGATGTATATCTCGACACGTTTCACGACCAGCGCCGCGCATTCTTGTTCGAAACCAATGCTCTGGGCATCCAGGCGGATGCACTCTACAGCGAGCAAAACGGCTCCGACTACTCCTTCGATACGGTGTGGGACACTTGGGGGAAGCGCACGCCGTATGGCTACGTCGTGCTCATGCGGATTCCATTCGCGAGCCTGTACTTTGCCAAGGCGGCTCCAGGTCAGATGCGCACCTGGGGCATCATCCTGGAACGCAACATTTCTCACGCAAATGAGAGCGCGTACTGGCCGCGCAATACCCACAATGTGGCCGGCCGCCTGACCCAGGACATCGCCGCCGATGGATTTATGAACATCGCGCACGGTCAAAACTGGCAATTCGAACCCTACGTATTGGCGCGCAACCTGCGTCAATTGAATGACATCAACCCTGACAATCCGTACTTTCAACACAAACATCTGCAAGCCTATGCCGGACTGGACGCCAAGTTTATCCTGCGCAACAGTCTCATCCTGGATGTGACACTCAATCCCGATTTCAGCCAGGTGGGAATCAATAATCCTGCGACTCCAAATCAACGTTTCCCCCCGTACTTTCCTGAAGTCAGACCGTTCTTCATTGAGAACAGCAGCTACTTCATGACTCCTGTGAGCCTCTATTACACCAACAACATTGTGATGCCGCAGTATGGCGCGCGGCTCACGGGAAAGCTGGGTCCGTGGGCTCTTGGCTTGCTTGGCGTCGACGATCGCAGTCCGGGCCAGGCTGTTCCTCCGGGAAATCCAGAGTTTGGGACGCGCGCAGAATTCTATGTCGGACGCGTGAATCGCGATATCGGCGCACTCTCGGATGTCGGTATGATCTACGCGGATCGCGAATACCAGGGCTCTTACAACCGCGCTGGAGGTTTCGATTATCGTTCTCGATTGAAAAATCGCTGGACGCTGACTGGCCAAGCAATCTCATCCGCAACCATAAACCTTAGCAACGACACGCCGGGAGAACAGGCGTGCGAGAACCTGAGCTTGAGTTGCAGTGGCCAAGTCTATTCGCAGGAACTGAGTTACTCCGACTTACACCAAAATTGGTGGGTGGGTTACAACGATACTTCGGCTGGATATGTGACAGACACAGGTTTCTTTCGCCGCCCGGACGTTCGTGAACCCAACGGCTACTATGCGTATACCTTTCGACCCAAGAGCGGCTGGATCCAGTCGCATGGACCCAGCATATATAGTGAGCGCATCTGGGACCATACTGGAGTGCCCCTCGACTTCTATATCAATCCTGCGTATAGCTTCAATTTCAAGTATCGAACTTCCCTTTCGGCAAACATAGATCTCGGCCAGGACCGTCTCCGTCCCATCGACTATCCCATCCTCACGCATGATGTTGAGTACCACAGCCAGACCAGCGGCATAAATTTCTATAGCTCGCCTCTGCCTTACATTGCTGTGGGCGGCGGCGTCTATACCGGCAGAGTCATCAACTATTCTCCGCCGAGCACAATCGGACCTGACCCTGTGAATGTGACGTCTCCGAACCTGAATGTGGAGATCAAACCGATTGGGTCGGTCGATCTGAACAATAGCTACGTGTATACACACTTCACGAATCCATCCAACGGCGCTGTCGTCTACGATAACCACGAATTGATTTCCCGCTGGAACTATCAGCTGACCAAATCAATCTCGTTCAATCTGATCGGTCAATATATTTCGACGCTGCCGAATCCGCAGTACACCAGCGCCACAAATTCCAAGGACCTGTTCGCGGATGCGCTGTTTACCTATCTGCCGCATCCGGGTACGGCCATCTACTTTGGCTACATTGGGAACTTCGCCAACTTGAATCGTGCGCTATGCACTCGCAATCCAGATGGGAATTGCAATATCGACGATCCGATTCTGCCGATCACGTATTCTTCGATGATGAATGACAGCAAAACAATTTATTTAAAGATGACTTACCTGCTGCGCTTCTAGGCCACTTACTCCGCAGGTGTCACGATAAATTGTTCGATCTTTCCGTCCGGCATTTGATAGGTCGTCAACTCCAAATGGGTGCTAGGAAGCACAATATCGTAGACGCGAAATGTCATGCCGCCGCGCGATTCTTTTGCTGTCTGGCGAAATTCAATTGGTGTGCCCAGAGGTTTCAGGCTGGATTCAAAGTCACCCAGGGCCTGCGCGTCGAAATATGCGTTGCAGTTCTTAGTGAATAACGACCGATCGATT
>DATJUD010000085.1:0-3243 GCA_035502695.1 Acidobacteriaceae bacterium | reverse complement strand
GTGGTCGTTGGATGAAGGCAATGGGTACCGAACTGTTTTCGCGTCTCTATAAGGAGCTTGGAGATCTGCCTCTGATTGCCGAAGACCTTGGCGTCATCACTCCAGAGGTCG
Organism: Acidobacteriaceae bacterium; assembly: GCA_035502695.1. Taxonomy (GTDB): domain Bacteria; phylum Acidobacteriota; class Terriglobia; order Terriglobales; family Acidobacteriaceae; genus JAKAAZ01. The sequence continues at coordinate 3,132 of DATJUD010000085.1, read as the reverse complement.
AACGCATGCGCAAGAGCTTTGGCATGCCTGGCATGCGGGTCATGCAATTTGGTTTCAGCGACCGCGGCGCGCATCTGCATCTGCCGCACCGCTGCGATGAAAACATGGTCATCTATACCGGCACGCACGACAACAACACCACGCTGGGCTGGTGGCACCAGACCAACGAATCCGAGCGGGCCGCCATCGCTGCCTATATCCACCCCGGGGATGATGGAATCGTGTGGGCCATGATGCGAAGTGCCGCTGCCTCAGTCGCCCGGCTTTGTTTATTCCCCATGCAGGATGTGCTGCAACTGGACCGGGAGGCGCGCATGAACACCCCGGCGCAGCCAGAGGGAAACTGGGGATGGCGTTATTGCCAGGATGCCTTGCAGCCATGGATCACAGAAAAACTGGGGGCGCTGACTGAGGTCACGGATCGCGACGGCTGGGTCGATCCTGGCGCTGCTTCCATTGCGTAATCGCTTGTCAAATCAATCGCCGACGCGTCCATCGAATCGGCCTGGTCCCGCGAAAACTTCCGCTTCTGTACAAACATGTGCAGCGAAATTCAAAAAGAGAAGGGCAATGTTGACTCATTCGGGACCCAGGCTTCAGTCCGCGCGGCGCGCGCAGCTTACAATAGCAATATTCACCATTTCCTAGGAGAACCGATGCCCCTTACTGGAGAAGCCATCCGCATGATGAATTACGCCGACGATATCGGCACCACCCTGCGTCGCCTGCTGGTGGTGCTGCCCTCGTTGCCGCCCGACGAACGGACACGCGTTCGCGAGTACATGTTGAAGGTTCAGCCCACCTTCGCCGACGTGCTCGCTGCCCTCGAAGAGAAGAAATAGCGCTGCGCAAGGCAAACTAATCTCTGGTTCCCGTTGGCGATCCGTACGGGCGCTTCAGATATTCGCTTGCCAGTGCGACCGCGCCGGAGCTGTCGTCTTGGGTTTCGATCGCCTCGTGATACGCGTTGATGGCGCGGTCACGCTGCCCAGAGGCGTCGAAGATCTTTCCCAACTGCAAATCACTCCATGCTTCGGTCCACTTGGGCACGCCATCGCCGCTCAGCGCTGCTCGAAAGGCATCCTCTGCGGCTTGATAATTTTTCTGGCGAAAGTAAATTTCACCCAGGCGATAGTCGGCCAGTGAATTGGTGGCGTCAATTGCCAACGCGGCGCGATATTCCGCGATCGCTCCCGCATCGTCGTTTGCATCGGCTTTCGCCATCCCGCGCAGAATATGCACTCGCACCTGTAACGCGTCATCGTTTCGTAGCAGCCAGCGTTGCGGATCGAGAGAAATCTTGCGTGGAATTCCAAACGTATCGATGGCAAACTGGGTCTGCGGCCCCATCACGTCCACACGCTTTGTGACCGTCTTACCCTCCGTTTCCACCTTTACCTCGACCGGCATCTGGAACAAATCGAGATCTTCTTCAATTTCACCGACCGTGCGGAAACCCTGGTTGTTACCCAGACGGTAGAGAGTCCACTTGTCCCGTAGTTCCGGCGCTCCGGTGGTATCGAGCCATTGGGTGAAAAACGGCTGCAGGTTCTGGTGGCTTTCCGCTTCCGCAATTTGTTCAAACTTTGCTGATGAGATGGTTCCATCCGGTTGCGAAAGTACCTCGTGCAAAGTCTGCTGAAATGGAGCATCGCCAATTTGCCACCGCAGCATGCGCAGGATCATCGCACCTTTGTCGTAGGTCATGGCCTCAAACTCACGCGAGTCGCCTCCGGTTTCCGGATATCGAGCCACCTTGGCCAACGACACACTGTCAAACGCAAGCGCGCTCGCCGACACATTCAGTACTGCGTCGGCAGCCACTGCGGGCGTGGCCGTGCGATCCAGAAACTCAAGCTCGGCATAGCGACACATACCGTTCGTGATCCACGCGTCGCTGGGGGATGCCGGGCTGACGTCCTGCCCCCACCACTGGTGGGCAAGCGTATTCACCAGCAGGCGGGCGTAGTTTGCCGCTTCAAGCTGATTTCCGGCAATGGCAGCAATCTCCGGCGCCGCGACGGCAGGAAGTGTATCGCTCGGCAATTCCACAACATTCACTGCGGGTGAGTCTGCAGGCCCAAATTGCGCCGTGAGCGCGCTATATTGTTTCGCGGCCATCGCGGCAATCGATTGTGCGGATGGCTGCGCTGTGTCCTCCCGCGCGCTCGAACCTTGTTGCATAAGATATACCCGGATGGGGGACTCGGATTCTCCCGCCGGTGGTTGAAATCTTCCAGCGATCACCGTCCCCGGAAAACCAGGCCGAGACCATTTGAACTGGAAAACAGTTTGCCCGTTGGAGTCCGGATGTGGCGCACCGGACGATCCGCTGCCGAACACCTGGTTCCCACCTGGAACATGTACGCTCACGTCCGCCGTAAAACGCTGGGTGCCGTCACCGACCACGGGAAACCAATTGCCGCGATACAGCAGATAGCTGACCGGCCCGCCAACTGAAACCAGTCGAATCTCCCCACCGCTCGTCGCGTCGAAAACGCCGCTGTAGGCAAACGTCCATGTAACATCGCTGCCCGGAATCAGGGGCGCGCCTGGGGTCACGGTAATTTCCTCACCCGTCTGCGTCGCGTTCAGGATTTTTCCGCCGCTATCCGTCACGCTGTCGAGGTGCAACTTCGGGTTGAACTGGAATTTCACGGTCGCAGGACTTTGCGTCGCAGTGAACTGCACCCGCGTTTTCGCGGAAAGGGAATGATGTGCCGGATCTAGACTCAAGTCGATTGAATAATTGCGAATCCGAACCTCGGACGCTGGAGTTGGCGGCGGCACCGTCTGCGCCTGCCCGACTGCAACGACAACCCCGCAGACGAAAGCAGCCATTCTCTGCGGGAAATGGAATCGTGATTTCCACCTGCTCGGCACGGTCCTCATCCAGGCATATCCACAGTCTGCGAGTTGGTATGGATCGACGACGGTTCAGCTTCCGCGCGATCCAGAAAATCCACGACCCAGGCGGCAGCCCGGTCGATCGCGGTTCGCTCCGGAACAGATTGCGAAGCAATCTCTTCAGGAGTGTGAATCATATTACCCGCCGAAAGGCGGGCCGCTGTCGATTCCCAATGCAGAGCATTGCGAACGCCTTTCAACTCCTCTATCATCTGCAATCTGTAT
>DATJUD010000084.1:0-6489 GCA_035502695.1 Acidobacteriaceae bacterium | reverse complement strand
GTGTTACCAAGGTTACTGGATAGTTAACAGTGACCCAGCGCACAATCGAGCGCTGCCACATGCCCCGGAAATCGGGTGCCATGATTGTACTCAGCTTCAGCAACCCTGCAAGCACCAGATCACACGGCCGGACTTGCAAGCCTTGCCCCCGCAACTGAGCGTAGGATTTGGTCAGGAGAAACCTGTGACGTTTGGCGCTTTCAATCGGTCAAAAACCCGGGGTAAGCGGTCGCGGGAACCACTGGATGCGGCGGCGCTGTACGAATATGCGGTTCGCAGCCTGGGCAGCAAAATGCGTACAGTGGCCGAGTTGAAGCGATTGATGCGACGGCGCGTGGAGCCCGACGAAACCGGCGAGGCCAAAGTGGAAGCCGTTGTTCTTCGGCTCAAAGAACTTCACTACCTCGACGACAGCCGTTACGCCTCCGACTACACTCGACTGCGGGTTGAAAATGAGAAATTCGGCCGCCGCCGTGTGCAGCAGGACTTGATCCAGCGCGGCGTTCACGAGCAAGTGATCGGCAAGACGCTGGACGCTGCCTATTCTGAACTGCCTGAAGCCGAACTGGCCCGCAAGTACATTGAGCGCAAACGTCTGCGCAAACCGACGAACGAAAAAGAAACTGCGCGGATCGTCCGCAGCCTGGTGCGTGCCGGTTTTTCCATGGGCACCATCTTCCCGCTGCTGAAAGCCTGGAAGGTAGAGGAGGCGACGCTCACCGCCGTCTCGGAAATCGACCTGGACACGCCGGAATCCGGCGCATAGATCCAGGTCAATCTAAGTCCATATAACTCAAGCCGCACTGGGTGGTTCCGGGCTGCGGAAGACACTGTGTACTCTAGGCTCATGCGAGCTGTTCGGCGGATCTTCCTGATTCTCCTCCTCCTTTGCCTGCTCTACCCAGCTATGGTTTTCGGGTTGTACTTCTTCGCGCCGAGGCAAAACGCGCAACTCGGCAAAGTCGATACATTGATTGTCCTTGGCTGTCCCACTCTGCCAGATGGCTCACCATCGCCGGAGCAGCGAACGCGCGTCATGGAAGGTGTCCACGAGTTCGACCGGGGAGTCAGCCGCCACATCATCATGACAGGCACGGCCGCCCACAACCGCTTTGTCGAGGCCCATGCCATGGCGATGCTTGCAGAGGCCAACGGCGTTCCTGCGTCTGCGGTGATTGAAGAAGATCAGGCCCACGGCACGATCCAGAACATCTACTACTCCGACAAAATCTTGGAAGCCAACGGCTGGCAGACTACGGAGGTCATCAGCTCTCCCTATCACCTGCCACGCACCGCGCTCATCCTCCGCCATTACCCCCGATTGCGCTGGAAGACGAAAGCCGCTCACTGGCCGGCGGGGTATGGGCCGTGGAAGAAGCTGAAACTCGATTGGAACGAGGCGGTCAGCTGCTTCCACATCCGCATCGATGGCTTCCCCCCGTCGAAGTATCTGCCCAAATTAGTTCGCCAGGGCAACGACGATGGACGGTGACCCACTTGCCGCGGCGACTTTGCTGAGGGATGTGCGAGCCTTCTCATTGATAAACTAGATTGATATGCGTACGTTGTCCGGTGCAGCCCTCCGCGAGATGTTCCTGAAGTTCTTTGAAAGCAAAGGGCACACCCGTGTCCATTCGTCTTCTCTGGTGCCGCAAAACGACCCGACCCTGCTGTTTACCAACGCCGGCATGAACCAATTCAAAGACGTATTTCTCGGCCTGGAGAAGAGGCCCTACTCGCGCGCCACCACGGCGCAAAAATGCGTGCGTGCCGGCGGCAAACATAACGACCTGGAAAATGTCGGCTTCACGCGCCGTCACCATACTTTTTTTGAGATGCTCGGCAACTTCAGCTTTGGCGACTACTTCAAGAAGGACGCCGTCGCGTACGCGTGGGAATTTGTTACCTCGCCGGAATGGCTGGGCCTGCCCAAAGACAAGCTGTACGTCACCATCTTCAAAGGAGAAAACGGCATTGCCCGCGATGACGAGGCGTATCAATTCTGGCTCGACATCGGCGTGGAAAAAGAACGCATCTTCGAGATGGGCATGAAGGATAACTTCTGGCAGATGGGCGACACCGGTCCCTGCGGCCCGTGCAGTGAAATTTTTTATGACATGGGTCAGGCCGCATCCGAGACGCCGGACAAGGATTTGCCCTTCGGCGAAGATGATGCTCGCTATGTCGAAATCTGGAACCTTGTGTTCATGCAGTTCGACCGCAGCGTCGATCCCAAGACCGGAAATGGAGTGTTAGCGCCGCTGCCGAAACCCTGCGTCGATACCGGCGCTGGGTTGGAACGCATTGCCGCGGTGATGCAAGGCAAGCTCTCGAATTTTGACACAGACTTGTTTACGCCGCTGATCGCGAAGGCCGCCGAGCTGACCGGCACTACATATAAGGATGGGGAATCTCGCAGCGATGCCAGCCTGCGCATCATTGCCGATCATTCTCGCGCGGCGACATTTCTGATTTCCGATGGAGTGCTGCCAGCGAACGAAGGACGCGGCTACGTGTTACGCAAAATTCTCCGTCGCGGAATTCGCCACGGGCGATTGCTCGGCCAGGAAAAACCGTTCATGTTCCAGATGGTCTACGCCGTTCGCGATGACATGCAGAATGCCTATCCTGAACTGAAGGACACCGCCGACCGAGTCTCAAGAGTTGTCAAAGCAGAAGAAGAGCAGTTTTCAAGGGTGATTGAGGTTGGATCCCACGAACTAAATGTCGTGTTTCAGAGACCCTATTTACAGCTGGTCAACAGCTACTGCAATCTTGAATATCCAATAGTTCCTCCATCGCTTACGAATCATTTGGCGCAGGTATACACGGATGATGGAACGGAGCAAGCAAAGCGCGCGGCAATAACCAATGTGGTGTTCGGAGGTGCTCAGAACCAAGAGGCTATTGCGAAGCTCAAAATGCAGCTCGATGACATACCAAGAATTCTCGACGGAAAAGACGCTTTCCACCTCTACGAAACCTTTGGCCTGCCGCTGGACTTTATGATCGATGCAGCACGCGACGCCGGCATTGAATTCGACATGCCCGGTTTTGAAAAAGCCCGCGCCGAAGAACAGGCCCGCGCACGCGCCTCCTGGAAAGGCGGCTCGAAAGCCACTGCCAGCCCGGCCTATCGCGAACTGCCGAAGACCATCTTCGAGGGCTACCGCCAACTCGTCTCCAATGACTGCGAAGTTCTGGCGCTGGTGAAAGATGGCCTAGGCGCGCAGGAAGTGAAAGCCGGTGAGAACGCCGAGGTTGTCCTCGATCACACCAGTTTCTACGCTGACTCCGGCGGACAAGTGGGCGATCACGGCTGGCTCTATTCCAGCGACGGCAATGTTGTTGTTGCCGACGTGCTGGGTTGCACCAAGCCGATGCAGGGCATCTTCGCGCACAAAATCATCGCCAAGCAAACCATCGCTCTTGGCGACAAGGTGAATACCGTCGTCGATCCGGCCTTTCGTGCGGCGACCGTGCGCAATCACACCGCAACCCATCTGTTGCACGCCGCGCTGCGCGAAACTCTGGGCACACACGTGAAACAAGCCGGCTCGCTGAACGACCCAACACACCTGCGCTTCGACTTTTCACACTTTACCGCTGTCGCCGATGAAGAATTGCAGGACATTGAAGACAGCATCAACAAGAATGTTCTTGCGAACACCAAGGTGGTCACGCTGGAGGATGTTCCCATCGATATTGCTGTGAATGAATATCACGCGATGGCTTTGTTTGGCGAAAAATACGGCGACAAGGTGCGCGTGGTCAAGATCGGCGACTTCTCCACCGAGCTGTGCGGCGGAACGCACGCGGGTGCAACCGGCGAAATTGGCCTGGTGAAACTGCTGGGCGAAAATAGTGTTTCCTCCGGCGTGCGTCGCATTGAAGCGGTTACCGGAACGGGCGCGCTGGATGAATTTCGACGCGGCTTTGCTGTCGCGAAGGTCGCCGAGCAGGCCGCGGGCAAGGCTGACGCCAGCACTCCCGCGGACGCGCTGCGCAACAAGTTGACCGCGCAGGAAGAGGAGCTGAAACGGTTGCGACGCGAGTTGGATGAAGCGCGCATGAAGTCCGCCGCCGGCAGGGTCAGCAACGCAGCCGCGGAGGCCGTGGAGGTCTCCGGCGTGAAAGTACTGGCGCAACGCGTCGACGCACTCGATCGCGGACAGGTACGCACGCTGGTCGACAATCTGCGCGGTAAGCTGGGTTCCGGTGTGGTCGTGCTGGGCGGCGTGCAGGAAGATGGAAAAGTGGCGTTGATCGTTGGCGTCACCAAAGATCTGACCAGCCGCGTGCAGGCCGGCAAAGTGGTGGCGCAACTGGCGCAGATGGTCGGCGGCTCGGGCGGCGGGCGGCCAGACATGGCCGAGGCGGGCGGCAAGGACGCAAGCCAGCTCGACGCAGCCTTGCGCAACGCGCCCAAAATCGTTGGCAGTTTCTTAGGTTAGGCTGTATCGAACAGGAGAACGCCCAACGCCACGACCTTCAAAAGGCACGTGCCCGAGGTGCTGCTGCAGTCTGTTTTTCCTTTGCTTCGCCCACGGGAAAATCTATACTGAAGGTGCTCTGGCAGGTTGTCTGCAATTTGAGACACGTGCCTCTTCTCTTCTGCCATCGATTCTGTTCCCGCTCGGTCGCGGCCGTCTGCGTCGCATCGCTGAGCCTGGGAATATTTCTGCTTTGCCCTCCGCCGGTGCATGCTTTCACCTCGCACCATCAGAGCGAAGTATATTTCGCTCGCGCCACTGCAATTCAACACCGCTTGGAATCTGTTCCAGATAGCGATCGAACGCGTCTCCAATATGAGCGCGCCCTCGACGCCTATCGCGCCGTGTATCACGGTGATCCGGCCTCGCCGGATGCGGCACGCAGCATTGCCGCGGTTGCCGACTTGCTTGCCAGCGAGGGACTCTGTTTCCGCGATGCGAAGCTGCTGCACGATGCGGTAGCCCAGTGGGAATTCCTGCGGCGTCAATATCCAACCAGTTCATTGCGCCAGCGAGCACTCTTTGAAGAGGCACAGATTCAGCAGTACGATCTGCAGGATCGTGCCGCAGCCAGGAAAAGTTATCGTCTATTCTTAGCGAAGTATCCACACGATGCGCTGGCAGAGCAGGCGCGCGCCGGCTTAGAAGGCAACCCAATTGCGGAAGCTTCCGTTGCTCACGAGCGCGTCGTGAAACAAACGGCCGATACGCCTACAGGAACGCCTCTTGCTCCCATTCGTCAGGCCCCAGCGCAACAGACCGGAATCCGACCGAGTCAACCGAGTCGGGTGATTTGGGTCGACAACGATCCAGACTCGAAGCCGGCGCGGCCGTCACCCGAAACCATGACCGCTGCCAAATCAGCGACTGCGGCCAAAACTGCAAGCGAGGCCGAAGCGATACCGTCGTCAGCGGTGCTGAAGGATGTCAGGTATTGGGACGAAAATGGTTCCACACGGCTTGCCATCGATCTCAGCGATGCGGTTCCCTACCATACCTATTCAAACCAGAGTGGCCGCCAGATTACGATCGTCTTTTTTGGCGCCCGATCGGCTGCAACGTTGCTGGGTCACGCGATCCTGGCATCGCACGATGAGAATCTCCGCTCCATGCGCGTGAGCATGCTCACTACCAACCAGGCGACACTGGTGCTGATGATGAAGCGGCCAGTGAGCTTCAACTCCTTCGCCCTGTCGAACCCGTCGCGGCTGATTGTAGATCTGCAGCCTGCAATGACGACTGACTTTGCGCAAGCGGATGCGCCTCCGCTTCGGAACCTTACGGAGGCGGCCGCGCCCCCAATACAGCATCCACCGACGCCCGCGCCACGGGCAGTTGCGTCACAGATTCCGATCGCAACCCCGCCTGCGCCCAGCCTGAAACCGCCCGAAGCAGCCAAGCGGACTTTACTGACGCCGCCATCCCCCACCTATCCATTGGGGTCGCCAACGAACGTGCAACCCTCAATGGCTCGAATACTCGGGCTGCGGGTTCGTCGCATTGTGATTGACGCCGGTCATGGTGGCCACGATTCCGGAACCATCGGACCGGGTGGGATCGAAGAAAAAGATGTCGCTCTGGATGTCGCGCTTCGGCTCGGACATCTGCTACAGCAACGGTTGGGAGCCGAGGTGATCTACACTCGCCGCACTGACAAGTTCGTTCCGCTGGAAGAACGAACGGCGATTGCAAATGCAGCGCACGCGGATCTGTTTCTTTCGATCCACGCCAATTCCAGCTCCGATCCAGATGTTCGCGGCGTGGAAACCTATTTTCTGAACTTCACCACCTCGCCCGATGCGATGGCGGTTGCGAGCAGAGAGAATGCCGACTCCAATCGCTCGGTGTATGACTTGTCGGACCTGGTGCGCAAGATCGCCTTGAGCGACAAGATTGATGAATCCCGCGAATTCGCTGGGGATGTCCAGCAGCAGTTGTATGATGGGCTGCTGCCGGGGAATGCGGGACTGAAAAACCGCGGCGTCAAGCAGGCTCC
>DATJUD010000083.1:0-8305 GCA_035502695.1 Acidobacteriaceae bacterium | reverse complement strand
GCGCATTTGGTCGATCGATTGATATTCGTTTTCTTCCATCCAGCGCATCAGTTCCGCGCGAATGTTGGAAAGTTGGTCGATGCCGTGGGCCAGCAGTTCAGATACCATCATCGCGACCTGTGCTCCGGCCATGATGGCTTTCAGCACGTCCTGGGCGCTGTGCACGCCTCCGGTCACTGCCAGTTCCGCGTCCACGTTGCCGTACAGTATCGCGATCCAATGCAGACGTAGCAGGAGTTCTTCCGGCCGGCTCAACGCAAGCCGAGGAACCACGTCCAACTGCTCCAAATCAAAATCCGGCTGATAAAACCGGTTGAACAACACCAGCGCGTCCGCTCCGACTCCATCCAGCTGCTTCGCCAGATTCGGCAGGCTGGTATAGTTCGGAGACAGCTTGACGGCGATGGGTAGGGTTGTACTCTGTCGAACGCCACGTACCAGTTCCACCAGCGCGTGCTCCACCTGGCCACTGGTGACAGCAGGATCGGTGACCAGGGAATAGGTATTCAGTTCCAGGCCGTCCGCGCCCGCCTGTTCAATCTCTTTCGCAAAGCGAACCCAGCCGCCCACCGTCGCGCCGTTCAGGCTGGCGATCACAGGAATGCCGGCCCGAATCCTGGCATGATGTAGCAGGCTCAGATAGGCATCCTGTCCCTGTCGATAATCCTCATACACAGGAAAATAGCTGAGCGATTCGGCAAAGGATTCCGTGCCGCGTGAGATGTCTCTGTCGAGCGAGTTCCCTTCCAGCGCCATCTGCTCCTCAAAGATGGAGGGCAAAATCACTGCCGCCGCTCCCGCTTCTTCCAGGCGCAGAATATTGTCCACGGATTCCGTCAATGGTGACGAGGACACCACCAGCGGATTCTTCAGTTTCAGACCCAGATAATCGGTTGTCAGATCCATCAGTTTCCATCCTTGCCTTTTCCTAGCGCGACTACATCTTCGTCCTTTTGTGGCGGAGCAATGTTCGGCGTTTCCGATCGCCCGGCCATCGCCGCCCGACCGGAATAGACGCGCCATTCGCGCTCCACATCATCCTGCGCTTCCATCAGCAGCTTCTTCGCCACCTCCGGATGACTGCGCGCCAGCATGGTGTATCGCGCCTCGTGATAGCTGTATTCCTTCAGCGGGATTGAAGGCGCTCTCGAATCCAGCTGGAACGGGTTCTTGCCTTCTTCGCGCAGCGCCGGATTGTAGCGCATCAACGGCCAGTATCCGGAGAGCACGGCATTCTTCTGCTGCTCCATGCCGTAGGAAAGGTCGTAGCCATGCGCAATGCAGTGGCTATAGGCAATGATGAGAGCGGGACCGTCATAGGCCTCGGCCTCCTGAAAGGCCTTGACGGTTTGCGCGTCACTGCCACCCATCGCGACCCGTGCAACATACACGGAACCGTATGCCACGGCTTCCATCGCCAGGTCTTTTTTACTGTTGGTTTTTCCGCCGGCAGCAAACTTCGCCACCGCGCCACGAGGCGTGGCCTTCGACATCTGGCCACCCGTATTGGAATAGGTCTCCGTATCCAGCACCAACACTTTTACGTTCTGTCCGGAGCCCAGCACGTGATCCAGGCCTCCAAATCCAATGTCGTACGCCCAGCCATCGCCGCCGATCATCCACACACTCTTGCGCACCAGGGAATCGGCGATCGCCAGCAGGTTGCGAACGTCGGAAGGATTGGTGAAGCTTTGCGGCGTCTCGCCATGCAGCGATCCATTGGCCGCGAAACCATTGCCTCCTGTCGAGTCCGCTGTCGCCAGCCGTTCCCGAACTAAGCGCACCCGTTCCCGCTGGGCTTCAATCTCGGTTTCCGTGGTTTGCCGTGCCGTCAACACCGCTGCCACCAGCACCTCGCCAACAATCGGCGTCAGGCGAATCAGCAATTCTTCCGCGTAGGTCTTTTGCTGATTCAGCGCCAGGCGCATGCCCAGGCCAAACTCGGCATTGTCCTCAAATAAGGAGTTGGACCAGGTCGGCCCGCGACCGCTCTGATTCACGGTGTACGGAGTGGTGGGCAGGTTTCCACCATAAATGGAAGAGCACCCTGTCGCGTTGGCGATGTACAGCCGATCGCCAAATAATTGCGTCAACAGCTTGATGTACGGCGTCTCGCCACATCCAGAGCAGGCGCCGGAGAACTCAAACAATGGCTCCAGCAGCTGAATATCTTTCACCTGGGTATGCGCCAGGCGGCTGCGATCTATCGAAGGCAGCGACTCGAAGAAGTTCCAGTTCGCCACTTCTGCATCACGCAACGGAGCCTGCATTTCCATATTGATGGCTTTGTGCTTGGCTTCGCTCTTGCTCTTCACCGGGCAAATTTCGACGCAGATTCGGCAGCCGGTGCAGTCTTCAGGCGATACCTGCAGCGTGTACTGTTCCTGCTCCATGCCGCGCCATTTCGGCTTAGCGCTCTTGAATGTTGAGGGTGCCTGCTTCAGCAGATCGTCGTCGTACACTTTGGCGCGAATGACAGCATGCGGGCAGACCAGCACGCACTTGCCGCACTGGATGCAAAGATCCTTGTCCCAGACAGGAATCATCTGCGCAATATTGCGCTTCTCCCACCTTGCCGTTCCCGTTGGGAAAGTTCCGCCTGCCGGCATGGCGCTCACCGGCAGCGCATCTCCGTGGCCGGAGGCGATCGCACCCAGAACATCATGCACAAATGCCGGAGCGGCTGCGGGGATGATCGGCAGAATGTCGAACGAAGCAGTAATTTTCTCTGGCAGCTTCACCGGATGCAGATGCGCCACGGCCGCATCGACGGCAGCGAAGTTTTCCTGCACGACTGCATCGCCGCGCTTGCCATAGGTTTTCTGAATTGCTTTCTTGATCTGCTGAATCGCCTGATCGCTGGGCAGCACGCCGCTGATGGCGAAGAAACAGGTCTGCATCACCGTGTTGATGCGATTGCCCATCTTGGCTTCGCGGGCCACGGTATAGGCATCGATCACATAGAACTTCAACTGCTTCTTTAAGATTGTCTCCTGAGTGGTTCTAGGCAAATGGTTCCAAATTTGGTCCGGCCCGTAGGGCGTGTTCAGCAAAAATACCGCGCCCGGCGCAGCCGCTTCCAGTACATCCATCCGCTCCAGGAAGGAGAACTGGTGGCACGCCACAAAATTTGCCTTGCTGATCAGGTAGGTGGAGCGGATCGGATCCGGCCCGAAACGCAAGTGCGATGTCGTGACCGAGCCGGATTTTTTCGAGTCGTAGACAAAATATCCCTGCGCGTAATTCGGCGTTTCCTGCCCGATAATCTTGATGGAATTTTTGTTCGCGCCCACCGTGCCATCGGAACCGAGTCCGTAGAACAACGCCCGCACCGTGCGGGGATCCTCGGTCGAAAATTCCGGATCGAACGCCAGGCTGGTGTGGGTCACATCGTCGTGAATGCCGATGGTAAAGTGATTCTTCATCTGCGACTTTTTCAGCTCGTCGAATACGCCCTTGGCCATCGCCGGCGTGAATTCCTTCGATGACAGACCATAGCGCCCGCCAATGATGCGTGGCTGCTGCGCGAATCCCGATTTGCCGCTGGCGAATGCTTCGCTGAAGCTGGTCACCACATCCTGATACAAGGGCTCGCCTACCGCCCCGGGCTCCTTGGTGCGATCCAGCACGGCAATCGACCGCACTGTTTTGGGGAGGGCTCTCAGAAACGCATCCGCGGCAAACGGACGATAGAGATGTACTTTCAGCAGGCCGATTTTTTCTCCTTGCTTGTTCAGATAATCAATGGTTTCTTCTACGGCGCCGGAAGCCGACCCCATTAGGATCACCACGCGAGTTGCGTCCCCGGCCCCCACATAATCGAACAGGTGGTAGTTGCGCCCGGTTTGGACGGCGAAGCGATCCATTACATCCTGCACAATGGTCGGACAGGCCAGATAGTAGGAATTGCAGGCCTCCCGCGCCTGGAAAAACACGTCGGGATTTTGGGCTGTCCCGCGCAGAATCGGCCGGTCAGAACTGAGGGCGCGCTCACGATGTCCGGAAATATATTTCTCTTCCAGCAGCGCCAGAATCGTCTCGTCAGAAATTGCTTTCGCCTTGTTGATTTCGTGCGAGGTGCGGAATCCGTCAAAGAAGTGGAGGAAGGGGATGCGCGCCTCCAGAGTGGCTAGGTGCGCGATCAGCGCCATATCCGCGGCCTCCTGCACAGAATTCGACGACAGCATGGCGTAGCCGGTGGAACGGCAGGCCATCACATCGGAATGGTCGCCAAAAATCGAGAGCGCATGGGTCGCGATGGAGCGCGCCGTCACATGAATCACATTCGAGGTCAGTTCGCCCGCAATTTTGTACATATTGGGGATCATCAACAGCAGCCCCTGCGAGGCGGTAAATGTGGTGCTGAACGCACCTGCCTGGAGCGCCCCGTGCATCGCGCCCGCAGCTCCGCCTTCACTCTGCAATTCGGCGACGATGGGGATCGAGCCCCAGATGTTTCTGCGCCCTTCTTCCTTCCACTGATCGGCCCACTCGCCCATGGTGGAGGAGGGTGTAATCGGATAAATGGCGATCACTTCCGCCAAACGGTAAGCGACGGATGCCGCGGCTTCGTTTCCATCCAGAATGACTGTTTTTTCTTCTCTCATTGCCTTCCCTTCGTCCATCCTCATCTTGCAACAACGAAAGGGACTCCAGATGTGCGCTTCATCACAAGCCATCTTTATAATCAAGCTGTAGCCTGTAGGTAACCGTTCGCTTCGCAGGGTGAATCTGGTACGGTAGAAGGTTCAGAGAATATGACAAACAGCCTCTATTTCCCTGTGTTCGTGCTGCTGCTGGCAGGCATCGGTTTTGCCGTTGCGCCGCTGGCGCTGGCGTGGCTGTGGGCGTGGAAATTTTCTCCACAGAAACCGGGGCTCAGCAAGAATTCAATCTACGAGTGCGGCCTGGAATCTCCCAGCGATGCCTGGATTCAGTTCAACCCCGGCTACTATCTATACGCAATTATTTTTCTGGTTTTCGATGTTGAAGCGGTCTTCCTTCTGCCCTTTGCCGTGGCCTTTACCGGCCTGACATTCGCAGCCGGAATCGCCATGCTGGTTTTCTTGCTTTTGCTGGTCGAAGGTCTGGTCTGGGCGTATCAGAAAAAAGTGCTGGTCTGGAGCTAGGCTCTCGACAGGAGACGGCGGCTGCACCCGGGAGCTTCAGGTTCGGACCCAACGCAACACACAAGGTTTTCTCTAATGGATGAGCAGCTGAAAACTGAATTGAGAAAGCAAGGGATTGTTGCGACCACCCTGCAGGAGCTCTACAACTGGGGCCGCAAAAACTCCCTTTGGCCGCTAAATTTTGGCCTGGCCTGCTGCGCCATTGAGATGATTGCCGCCAGCATGGCCCGCTATGACATGGCGCGCTTCGGTGCGGAGGTGTTTCGTCCCTCCCCGCGACAGGCGGACCTGATGATCGTGGCTGGCACTGTCACCAAGAAAATGGCTCCCCAGGTAGTTCGTCTTTATAACCAGATGGCAGAACCGAAATACGTCATTTCGATGGGCGCCTGCGCCATCTCCGGAGGCCCCTTCAAGCAGGGGTACAACGTGCTGAAAGGGATTGACCGCTACATTCCCGTCGATGTCTACATTCCCGGCTGCCCGCCGCGCCCGGAAGCTTTGATCGACGCGCTGATGATGTTGCAGAAATTGATCGACGAACAATCGCTGACGGGCGCCGACCGGCCGCGCCATTTGCAGGCGGATGCGCTGAGTGAATTTGTCGTGCCGCAGTTTGGCGAGCATGATTTGGAGCCGCCTGAAAATCCAGAGGTCTGGCAGCCAGAGCTGATTAATATTTCTTTAGCAGGGACGGATGACGCTGGAAACAATTAAATCCGAGATAGAAACGAAGGTTCCCGGCTGCGTGCTGGAGATCGTTCCCAACCCCAGCCCGTCGGCTCAGCATTCGCTGCGGATCGATCCGGCACATGCAGTCGCCATTGCCACCTTCCTTCGCGACTCCGAAGATCTCCGTTTCGACTACTGCTCCAACGTCACCGGCATCGATTGGCCGGACAAAGAAATTTCAGAAAAAGTAAAAGTGAAACAGATCGTCGACGGCGTCGAAAAAGAGGTCGAAGAGGTCCGGAAATCCCATACCATCGGCTACCTCGAAGTCGTCTATCACCTGTTCTCGATGGAGAAAAAGCACGGCCCCGTCATTCTTCGCATGCGTACCGAAGATCGCGCCGAGCAGGTTCATCTACCCTCCCTCACTCCCGTCTGGCAAAGCGCGGAATTTCAGGAGCGGGAAATCTTCGACCTGTACGGCGTCATCTTCGACGGCCATCCCGATCTGCGCCGCATATTAATGTGGGATGGTTTCAAGGACCACCCCATGCGCAAGGACTACGTCGAGCCGGACGATTACGAGTATGAGCCGACCGCGCATGACGAAGTCCTGGAACGCGCCCGCCAACACCGCACCGTGATGGGGGCGCAATGAGCACAGTGACTGAGCCCGCCCGCATCTATCCCGCATCGCCTGCCGATACCGGTGAAAGTCAGTTGCTCGAACTTTCCATGGGCCCGCAGCATCCCTCCACCCATGGCGTCTTTCGCATGGACGTGGTTCTGGATGGCGAGCGCGTCATGAAGTTGAAGCCGGTCTTCGGCTACCTGCATCGCAATCACGAAAAAATTGCCGAGCACGAAACCTATCTCGGCTCCATGCCCTATACCGATCGCCTGGACTATATATGTTCGCTCACCAATAACTGGGCCTACGCGCTGGCGGTCGAAAAGCTGGCTGGCATCCAGGTTCCCGAACGCGCCGAGTATATCCGCGTGATCACGGCGGAGATGACCCGATTTCTGAATCACTCCGCCCTGATCGGATTTCTGACCCAGGACATGGGCGCCAGCGGAACCCCGCTGATGTACGCCTTCCGCGAGCGCGAAACTATTCTTGATTTATTCGAATCGCTGACCGGCGCACGGATGATGTGCAACTACATGCGCTTCGGTGGCTGCCGCGTCGATCTTCCCGCGGGATGGCTTGACCAGGCGCGGAAATTTGTCGCCACCTTGCCGCGCTTCATGGACGAATTTGAACGCCTGCTGGCCAGCAATGAGATTTTGATGGCTCGCACTCAGGGTGTCGGCGTCATGTCGAAAGAGCTGGCCGTCAATGCCGGCGTCACCGGCCCCATTCTGCGCGCTTCCGGAGTGAATTACGATCTGCGCAAGGTCGACAAGTATGGTATCTACGACCGTTTTGCATTCAAAATTCCGCTGGGCGAACACGGCGATACCTACGACCGCTATATGATCCGCATGCTGGAAATGCGCGAGTCGGTCAAGATCCTGAACCAGGCGCTCAAAGATATTCCGGAGGGCCCGATTATCGATCCGAAGACAAAAATTCGCGGCTTCAGGCCGAAACCGGGCGAAGCCTACGGGCGCATCGAAGCTCCTAAAGGCGAGCTCGGCTTTTATCTGGTCAGCGATGGCACCGCGAATCCGTATCGCTATCGCGTGCGTTCCTCCTGCCTGGTCAACCTGACTGTGCTGGAGCAGCTCTGTATCGGCCATAACGTAGCCGACGTGGTGGTGATTTTAGGCAGCATTGATATTGTGATGGGCGAAGTGGATCGATAGTTCTCGTATGACATGATCCGCGAGTTGAAAGATTTTGCCAGGTTGCAATGTTTGGAATTTTGAAGTCGAGGTTGACTCTGTGTTTGGTGAAGGCATCCTGAAGGGACTGGCGGAAACGGCCCGAAATTTTCTGGGCAGTTACGTCAGCAAAAATCGACTGACCACCGTTCAGTATCCTGAGGAGCGGTTGCCGCAGATTGAGGCGTATCGGAATTTTCCCTTCCTCGTCTACGACGGTGAAGACTGGCAACAAGGGCTGCGCTGCGTCTCCTGCTTCATCTGCGAAAAAGAGTGCCCGCCGAAATGTATCTTCATTGAAAAAAGTACCGACAAAAAACCCGATGCTGTCGGAAAGCCGCAGTTCTACCCCAAGGTTTTCAACATCGACGTTTCCGTCTGCATGAGCTGCCAGATCTGTGTTGAGGTCTGCCCCTTCGACGCCATCAAAATGGACACCGATTATGAGCTGAGTACGACCAACCGGTTCAGCGCATTGCTGTGGGACAAGCAACACCTGGCCAAGTCGAACGAGCATTACCACAAGATTCATCCCACAGAAGCCGCCGCCGTCGACGCGGCACTTGCGGCGGAGAGGGCCAAAGTCGCCGCGAAGGCCAAGGCTGCCGCCGAAGCCAAGCCCGCGGCCGCTCCAGCCACCTCCGTCCACAGCAACGGCGCCAGCCCAAATGCTG
>DATJUD010000082.1:0-11748 GCA_035502695.1 Acidobacteriaceae bacterium | reverse complement strand
TGCAGGTAACGGGCGCGTTCCTCTTGGCGTGCCACCGCAGTAGCTTTCCGCCAACGTGTCTCCCTGCCGCACCTGAATGCCGTGACGTGCCAGTTGCGACGCCACCTGCTCTTCCTGCTGCGGGCGCGACATGGATGGAACCACGCGAGCAAAATCTTCCACCGCATACAGCTCGCCTCGATGTTCGACAATCGCAATTCCGACCGTGTTCACTCGCGGATCCAGCAGGTTGGCGCGATGCGCTGGAGAATGCATCCATTCATTGTTGATCTGCCCCGTTGTGGGAGCTTCCGCGACGTTCTCCGCCACCGTGCTGCAATGTAGCCCCACCTGCTGCACGCGCACAATAATGTCTGGCTCTCCCGGCAATTGATGCGACAGCGTTCCCGATGCGACCATGCGCTGCGCGTGTTCCCACGCGGCTTTCGTCAACGCGGGGTTTGGATGCAGCGGCTCCAACCCCTGCGACGATCGATCCTGGTTGGTCGCCTGCAGCAGGTCGGCAGCCGCGCTCCGTTCATCGTCATTCATTTGAGTATTCTGCGCCCGTGCTACTACATTCAGCGCCAAAAAGAATGTCGCCAGCAAAACGATCAGCATCCTGCTCCGCATGGCACTCCCCTTCATCGTTCCCCTGTCAGATTTTTTCTTGCCGCAATCCGCTTTACACAACACCCGAACCAGGATTGGCTTTCGCCGCAGCATACGTGCGTCGGATCCCCTCTTCCAGGCTGGTCTTCGCGCTCCAACCCAGCGAATGAATGCGACTCACATCCAGCAGTTTCTGCGGCGTACCATCCGGCTGCGCTGTGTTGAATGTCAGCTCTCCCGTGTACCGCAGCAACCGTCCGATCAATTCGGCAAGTTCGCGAATGCTGATGTCCTCACCAACGCCAATGTTGATCAACGGCGGTCCATCTGCCTCCAACAGCGCATTGAGTTTCTCCTCAGAAAGCTGCAGCAGAAAAACGCACGCCTCTGCCAGATCGTCACTGTAGAGAAATTCTCTGCGCGGGGTGCCTGTGCCCCATACTTCCACTTGGCCCGCGCCCTCGGCTTTCGCGGTCGCAATCTTGCGCAGCAGCGCCGGCAACACGTGGGAGTTTGCCAGGTCGAAATTATCTTCCGGCCCATACAGATTCGTCGGCATCGCCGCCAAAAATCGCGTGCCGTACTCGCGGTTGTAGGCCCAGCACTGCTCAATTCCGGCAATCTTCGCGATCGCGTAGGGACGGTTCGTCGGCTCCAGCGGCCCGGTCAGCAAATACTCTTCGCGAATCGGCTGCGGACACAGTTTGGGATAGATGCAGCTGGATCCAAGGAACAACAGCCTCTTCACTCCAAATTCGTAGCATGCATCAATCACGTTTGTTTGGATCAGCAGATTGTCTCGAAGAAATTCCACTGGGTATTTACTGTTGGCCAGGATTCCACCCACCTTCGCCGCCGCCAACACAACATATTCCGGGCGCTGGTTCTTGAAGAACTCCCACACCGCGCCGCGCTCTGTCAGATCCAGCTCTGTGCTGGTTCGCAACAATAACCGCTCGTATCCTGAAGCAGTCAGATGTCGACAAATCGCGGAACCAACCAGTCCGCGATGCCCAGCGACAAAAACTCGCGATCCTGGTTGCATCCCATTTCCGGCTGCCGCCGCATGCATCATGATTTTTGCGACACCTTCCCGGCCGCTTCCAGCACAGCGGTCTCCGCTCCAACAAAATCTTCCGGCGCGTCCTGCTTCCAATCCCTCATCGCCTGTTCCAGCGTGTAGTTGAATCTGTAACCCGCCTCGCGCAGACGAAGTGGCTCGATATATGTAGACTGCGAAAGCTTGCGCATCCGCACTGGATTGACCGGCGAGTGAATCCCAAACAATTGCGCGATGCCGGCCACGGGATACGCCGCGGCTACCAGCAGACTCCGCGGAACCGACAGGCGTGGATGGCGATAGTTTGTCGCCGCACAAATCGCATTCACAAAATCCTCCAGCGTCGGAGGCGGATCCATCGACACGTTCCACAACAACACAGGCTCTCCGGTTTTTTCCTGATACTCAAGCGCGAACTGCACCACGCCGCAGAGCTCCTTCACGTACACGCCTGCCTTGCGCGTCGCTCGATTGCCCATGTAGAGAAAATATCCGCGTGCCAGGCTGCGAACCAGGCGCGCAACGTTGGCATGTTCCCCCGGTCCAAACACAACACCTGGTCGCAGCACAATCAATCGCCGATTTGGATTGGCGTGCTGCCACGCAGTATGAATTTTTTCCGCCACCAATTTCGAGCCGCCATACGCCGTCTCTGGGATTGGTAACGAATCTTCGTTTCTCGCTGCATCACTCGAACCATAGGGAGAAATACTGCTGGTGAACACGATCCGAAAACATCCGGCATGCGTCGCGTACGCGCAAATATGTTCCGCGCCCGGCAAGTTGGTTTCGTAATATTCATTGGGTTCGTGGCCCGGTTCGCGATGCACGGCCGCCAGATTGATGATCAGGTCCGACTGCTGCGGCAACGGTACCGCGTCAAGCGGCAAACGCACGTCACACGGAACATAGACAACACGCGGCAGAGTCCCATCCGTCGACTCCATCCAGCGCAGCAGCGGCTTTACATAGTCTTCCTGGCGAGGCGGACGAATGTCGGCAAGGTAAATTCGTTCTACGTCGGTCTGTTCCAGCAGATGCTTGGCGATATGTGTTCCGATGCATCCGGTGCCGCCAAAAATCACGCAGGTGCGAAGGTTCATGCAGACGCTCCAACCTTCATCTAGCGAGCCTCGCTTTGGGCCGCCGTCGTTTCCCGCACCGGTTCGCGCTTCTTCGCTCGGGGATCTTCCGGAACCGTTTTTTCCCCGGTCGCCAGTCGCACCATATTCGTGATGGAAAACCGATCCAGCAGCGGTTCCACCCGGGCACGCCGCGCGCCTGCCGATTCCCGTCGCACAATCTCCAGCGCCTCATCTAACCGCGTCAGGAACAGCTCCTCGTCCCATCGCGTCGCAATGGAACCCGTGCCTGCCAGCTCAATCATCCGTTCCACTTCACTTCCGGAACTGCAGATGGCCAGCAAATGCACGCCTGCGGCCAACAGGTTCGGCAGCTTCGACGGCAACGCCGCGCTCTCAGTGCCCTCCGCCTGCGGAATAATCTGGATGGCCGAGCGTGCATACAACTCCGCCAGGTCCTGCTCCGCAACCAGCGGGTGAAACTGCACCCGTGGTCCGGGCCGCCGCTCGTATTCAGCACGCAGACTCTCATAAAACGGACCGCCCGAAAGCACGTGAAACTGCGCTTCAGGATGATGTTCCGCAGCCGCCTGCATCAGCGCGACCAACTGCTGCGAGTTTTGCTTGTAACCCAGCGCTCCGGAGTACACGACATGCAATTTGTCCGGTGGAAACAGTGCGTCCAGATGATGCGCTGTCGAAGCCGCGGCGATCGCGCTATAGCTTGCCGGCAGCGTAATTGACGGGTATTGCACCGCAATCTTCGTTGGATCCAGCCCATACGAGTGCTGCGCGATCCGCGCCATATCCTCAGAAAAGAAAATGCACAAATCCTGCGAACAAAACACACGGCTTTCGACCGTATGGATCATGCGAATGATGGCGCGCCGCACAAATCCATTTTCCTGCGCTGCCAGAACGCCTTGCAGATCGTGCACCACCGCAACCCGTCGCACGCGCCGCGGCAAAATCAGATTCAAAAATAAAATGAACAAGCTCGGCGGAAGAATACTGACAACCACGTCCGCCCTTTTTCTGCGTCGCCAAACGTTTCGGGCCGCAAAAAATGCGAACCACGCTTCCAGCTTCAGTCGCCGCAACGGCATTGCCTTGGGATAGTGAACACCGGCCCCACCGCGCACGATCGTCATCCCCGGAATCAGAGCGTCTGTTTGCACCGGGATCCACGCTGGATACAGCGGATGCGAGCACACCACGGTCACCCCATGGCCTTCCGCGACAAACGCCTCGGCAAGGTGCTGATTCGCCTTTCCCGTCGAAATTAAT
Source organism: Acidobacteriaceae bacterium (assembly GCA_035502695.1). Classification (GTDB taxonomy): domain Bacteria; phylum Acidobacteriota; class Terriglobia; order Terriglobales; family Acidobacteriaceae; genus JAKAAZ01. The sequence goes on along the minus strand of DATJUD010000082.1, from coordinate 7,728 downwards.
TCTGGGTAAAAGAAAGGGGAGACGATGAGAATCTGTTGTTGCCAGTCGATCACACGCGCGTCCTGTAGGTCCGTCGACAAGTTCAGCGCCGCACAGTAGCCTACTTGCTCCACCTGCGCGGGTATTTGGAAACACAGTGATGCCTTCACGAGGCGGTCTGGCTGCCTCTGGCGGCTCCATCCAACTCACAAAATAGCTACTGTTACGATACCACTCGGCTCCAGCATTCCGCGGCTCTTATTGTTCTAAGAACACGCCTGCTTCCATTCAGTTGCGTGGAAAACTTCGACGGGCGGGTGCGGTCAATTACAATCGTTTGGATGCAGTCCTTGCGCTTCCAGCCACTCGCGATCTTCGGCATTATTCTATTAATAATATTTGTCGCGCTGGCCATTTTTGCCCCCTGGATCGCCCCTTTCGACCCCGCCGCAATCCATCTGCACGCGCGTCTGCAATCTCCGTCCGCTACACACTGGTTTGGCACCGATGAATTAGGCCGCGACATCCTCTCCCGCGTCATTTACGGCACCCGCATTTCCCTGTTCGTCGCAGCTTCAGTCGTCTCCATTGCGCTGTTTTTTGGTGTGATCTTCGGCTCCATCGCTGGATATTATGGCGGCTGGCTCGATGCGTTTTTGAACGTCCTGATCATGAATACGTTCATGGCCCTCCCCGGAATTTTGATCGCCATCGCGCTGGTCGCCTTCCTCGGACCCGGCATGACCAACTTGATTCTGGCCCTCTCAATTACCGGCTGGGTAGGGTATGCACGCCTGGTACGCGCCCAGGTTCTTGCCGTGCGCGAAAAGGAATTTGTCGAGGCCGCCCGCGCCATGGGAGCGACAAATCTGCGCATCATCGCCCGCCACATTTTGCCGAATATCATTCAGCCCGTCATGGTGCAGGCAGCCATCGGCATGGCCGGAACTATTCTGGCCGAAGCCACGCTCAGCTTTCTCGGCCTCGGTGTGCCGCCGCCCACGCCCAGCTGGGGCATGATGCTGAATGACGCGCGCGCGCATTTATTTGACGCGCCTCACATGGTCATCTTCCCAGCCATCGCCATCATGCTGGCTGTTTTGTCATTCAACTTCATCGGCGACAGCCTGCGTGACCAGCTCGATCCGCGCACTCGCGTGGCCGTCGGCGTTGGCGCAAACTATTAGGCACTGGCATGCGCATTGGCGTCATCTCCGATACTCACGGTTTGTTGCGTCCAGAAGCCGTCCATGCGCTCGCGGGCTGCGCCCATATCCTGCATGCCGGTGACGTTGGTAACGACGAGATTCTCGGCGCGCTGCGGACCATCGCGCCACTCACAGCCATTCGTGGCAACGTCGACCACGTCGGAGCCTGCAGCAGACTGCCCGCAACAGAAACCATCGAGCTCGACGGAAAACTAATCTACATGCTTCATGCGCGCGAGGATCTGGACCTGCATCCACATGCAGCCGGCATCACTGCCGTGATCTTCGGCCACTCTCACCAGCCGGAGATTTCTTGGGCCAACGGCGTCCTCTTTTTCAATCCCGGTAGCGCAGGCCCACGCCGTTTCAGCCTCCCCGTCACTCTTGGATTTTTGGAATGTAGTTCGGACACGCTGACACCCAGCATCATTCCACTCTTGCCATAAACGAAACGCGCCCCCTAGCCCACCCTGTATTCCGTCACGCCTTGCATTGCGATTGCGCTTGCAGCTAGAGGCATAAGCACTTAACCGATGCAAAGAAATTGCCGAAACAGTAAAGGTGGGCACTTTGAGCCACAGTGTGGTGCAATTCTGACACACCGAGTGGCGGCCCACCCCGGCAATTCGTTATCCTGAGCGCAGCGACGGACAAAACATTCAGAGCAACCGTATGTTTTTGCCCCGGTTCCAAGTGAAGCAAGGGAGATTGAAACATATGGCAGGTAGATTCATCTTGGTTGCAGTGTGTATCGCGGGATTGGTTCCCATGGCTTTTGGACAGCTTTCAAGTCGCGACAGAACCTTTGTGTTGAATGCCGCGCAGGCGAACAACTTTCAAATTGAAGCGGCTCTCCTCGCCAATCAATACAGCAGCAATGCAAACTATCGACGATATGCCACGAATATCGCCAACGTTCAAACGGAAGAGAGTGGTCAGCTTGAATCCACTGTCGCAGACCAGAACACCCCCATGCAGCTACCAAGCAGTTTGTCGCCCACCGGTCAGCGCCAGTTGAATTCATTGAAAAATGCCAGAAACGTCGATGCTACATTTCGGAATCTGATGATCGCATCGTATTCGGCCACCATCAGGATGTACCAAAACTACATCAATCAACCCGACGCGAATGAGGGATTGAAGAAGATGGCGCAGCAACTGCTTCCGACTTTTGAGCAAAATTTGGAAGATGCCAGGAATCTGGAGCCTGGCATGCAACAGGCCCCAACCGCGCGGAGTCACAACTAGCACGCGTTAACACTAAGAGTAGACCCGGGTCGCCGCGGCGACAGTCCGGGAATAAGAAGCCGCGTCTAGTTCTCTGTTTTAGAAATGTCGGTTGCGACGGTAAAGTTGCGTTGCATCGGATGAGCTTCTGTGTTGAAAATGACCGAGTGAAAATTCAACGTGGATGGAGGCGCAAATAATAGATAGAGATATTTCAGCGTTTCAGCAAAAAAGTAGCTCTCCATCGCGTCAGATTTTTTCTTGGTCCGCACATCAGCCAGCGCGGCGAACCCGTCGTCGGTGCGACAGTATTTCATCAGCGCATCCAGATATGTTTTACCCATGGCAAGGTACTTGGGATCGTGGGTGTACGTGTACAGGTAGTAGGTGGACTCGATAATTTCCGGCCGCAGCGGATATTGCGGGTCGGTAATCGTCATAGTTGCGTAATTTAGTTGGTCCGGCTCGACGCCGGCAAGGTTCCACATGGCATAGCTGGAAGCTTGCAATCGCGCTGCCCGATCCACATCGCCGGAAAGCGCCAGCACTGCGGGAAAAAAGGCATCGAGCGCGCCGTAATATGTCGTGGTTCTGGTTCCCGTATTCATCTCCGCCTGCCCATACCACAAGCCGTTCGACCTCTCATCCGCCAGGTATTTGTTGATCGAAACCAGACTGTGTTGCCACATGCGCTCGCAATCCGGATCGTGAAATAAAATCGCCGCTTTCAACAGATATTCGTAGTAGGAGTCAATCCCGCCCATAATGCCGGCAGTCTTGTCGGTCCACTTCCCTGTTTCCACATTGATGCCGGAACCGACAAGGCCAATCGCGGACTGACGTTGATAGAGCGCGACCACGGCGCGCTTAGCTTTATCGTAGTAAATCGGCTTCCCTGTCAGCCGCGACAGCACGCCATATTCAATCAACATACTTCCCACCTCGGCCGGATTGCTGTCGACCCCGCGTACCGCGCCGGTGCGCAGATTCACATATTCATACGGCATGCCCGTAGGCGAGTTGAACATCGGCAGCATGCGTGTGCCCAGATCATCCGCCAATTCCAGCAACCGCTTGTCGCCGGTCAATTCGTAACTCGACAGCAAACCTCCCATCAACCGGATCGTGATCTCGAAGTCCTTCACGTACATATCCTGGTTGAAGTTCAGTTGCGTATCGATCAGTTTTCTCGCTTGGTTGGCCTGCGGCGTAAGACCCATCAGGATCATGGTGTCCAGGCCGTCCACCGGCGTCATCAATAGCGAATGCGAGTACCAGTCCATTGGCTGATGACTCAGCGGCTTCAGCGCATCATGCCCCCAGGCATATTTGCGGTAGCCGTTCCACGCGTGCAGATATTCCCGGCGAACATGGTTGGCCAATTCAGTTTTTTCCGCTTGCGTCATCGGAACGGCAGCGGGCAACGCGGCCGTCGCTGTCGAGAGGGCTTGCGCCTGTCCCGGCGCCAATCCGATCGTAATCAACAGCAACAGAATAAGAACGCTGTCCATCGACGCAGAGCATCGGTATCCTCGTTCTAAAGATCCGCCGAGAGCACGACGATTATCTGTTTTTTGGCCGTTCAAATGGCAACGGAAATCCATGCAAGCCTCCTGATCGATCCGCGCCCAGCGAATCCGGGTCTTGTTTGCGATTTTGTATTAAAGGCCTAACCCGCCGTCAACACCGAGAATCTGTCCCGTGATGAAATGAGGCCCCGTCGCGAAGAACAGCACCGCGGCCGCCACTTCTGCAGGCTTTCCGTTGCGTTGCATGGGGGTTTTCGCGGCAAAATGCTCGTAGTCCGGATGCACTTCTCCATTGGTAATCATGCCGGGCGCCACGCAGTTCACGCTGATCTCCGGCGCAAATGCTTTTGACATCGTTTGCGTCAGCATATGCAGCGCCGCCTTCGATGTGGAGTAGTGCGCGTGTGTCGGCCACGGATGCAGGCCGCCCAGCGAACCAATATTGATGATGCGGCCTTGATTGGCCTTCAAGTGGGGATACGCCGCTTGCGCCATCAGAAATGCGCCGCGAGTGTTGGTTTCGAACATCTCATCCCACTGCTCCACCGTAATCGACTCGAGCGGAGCCGTCGCAAACACGCCTGCGTTATTCACCAGCAGATCCAGCCGGCCGAACTCGTCGACCACCGCCGCAACCGCAGCCCGCACCGACGCAGGATCGCGCACATCGCAGCGCAACGCCATCGACCGCTGACCGGTCAATCCCAATTCCCGCAGTGTCTGCTCGGCCGCCACGTCGGATTCGCGATAGGTAATGGCAACATCTGCACCGTCATCGGCCAGGGTTTGTGCCAGAACCCGGCCAATCCGTTTCGCCGCGCCTGTCACCAGCGCGACCTTGCCATTTAACAGATGCATAGTGGTCTCATGCGAACGTCACGGTTGTTTGGCAGCGTTGTCTACGGGCCCGATTACTCTTTCTTCTTGGGAGCAGGCTCCAGCAACGGGCTGTCGGTCGGCTCGGCGTGACCCATTTGGGCCTTGGGAGTGTTGTCCTGGATATCCGCATTTGGGTTGTACTTTGTGTAGATCGAATATTGCTGATCCGGCGGCAGCAGTTTAATGGTGATCGACTTCTCGGCCCCTGGCACATCGTACTTCTGCCCGAACGTCCGATAGCCGTCCATGATCACCTGCACCAGCACTTGCGACCCCTGCGGGATGATGGTCATCTTCGCCACCCCCTCGTCATTGGTCTTCAACTCCATATTCCCTTCCTGCGTATCCCCCAGCGCCGGATGAAACACCACGGCCGCATTTTTCAAGGGCTTACCGTCCGAGGCGCGCAGCACCTTCACCGTCACCGTTGCCATCGGCGGTGGCGGCTTGTATTTTCTGCGACGGTCCGCATGACTGGAAGGAACTGTCCACAAGGCAGCTGCCACAACGATCATGATTGCAATGCAACGATGCTCAAATCTCCGCATGCGTTGATTTTAACTCCATTCACGCCATGCGGGGTGCCCCATTCAAGCCGCCTTTGGCTTGAGTGGGATAAAAAAACTGTCATCCCTGGTCGCCCTGGGGCCGACCCAACTATAGGTCGGTCGCCGCAGAGACCTTCGCTCAGAGTATTGATTTAGCTTGTCAACAAATCTGGAAATCAAGTGCTGTCGTTTCCGCCTCATTGGTGACACAGAAATTGTACGGAGCGGCAAGTGTCACGCCCCCAACGACTCCTTCAATTCGTGCCCAGATGAGTCCAAGTTCTTTTCAAATGACAGGAGATCGCCGGGTTGACAGTCCAGCACTTCGCATAGCCGCTCCAGCGTGCTGAAGCGAATCGCTCGAGCTCGACCCGCTTTGAGCACGGACAAGTTTTGCGCAGTGATCCCGACCAACTCGGCGAGCGCATTCAGTCGCATCTTCCGCCGCGCGAGCATCACATCCACATTCACGACAATTGGCATCGTTGCTCTCTCCTCCCGCTCAGATGGTGAGGTCGTTCTCTTCGCGCAAGTCCACGGCCATATCCATAAACCATGCGATCACGATGATGACTGCCCCGATGACGAAGGACTCGGCGTGGCCCTGAAACGTCCTCCCCGGATGCACCGAGAGGGCGAGCGATAACATCCAGAGGAAGCCCACTATGCCCCATAGCAGACAGGCGATGCCAAACTGACGAAGCTGCCCGACAGACCCCCGGGTGAAAATCTCTCCACGGGAGTAGTTTCCGAAGAGCTGATGCAGGTGGTAGACACATTTGAACAGTATCCCGAACGCAAGGGCGGTCACTGCGCCCAGGAAAAGACGATGACCAATCGGCAATCCCGCAGTGTCGAATATCACATTGTTATCGTTAATGCCGCCCACTCCAGAGATCACAGATACAACGGCACCCAGGCCTGTGAACGTAATCAGCGCCAACAGCACTTTGCAGATCACGCGAACGATGAGGCTGACATTCTTGATTGTTTGAAGCTTTGCCTGAATTTCGGGTCGCATAAAGTTCCTTTAAAAAGATCTTTAACCAATCATACCCGTAAAATCTCGTATATAAGTAATAATATAATGCTTATCGATATTATTGTAATGATAAAAAATCATTGAGGTGAGTAGGATCGATTTAAGCCCTCTCACTGCGGCGACCAACCCGCGGTCGTCACACACGGCGAAACGATTCCAGCAGGGCATATCAGGCTGGCGCGAAAGAAATCTGAGCGTTTTACACTAATATTCATGAGAAACGCTTGACAATCATCTCTCTCCCAGCCTAATCTAGCACTCGAAGGCAAGGAGTGCTAATTGCCCGCGCCCGAAGGATCCACTCTGTCTCATCGAACCGGATCCATCCGCAAGCTTCGCAACGCAAATCGTTCAGAATAAGGAGAAATGTATTATGGCACATGCAAAATCATCGGTAGCTACGTCTTTGACGCCGCTACATGATCGTGTAGTCGTCCGTCGCATTGAGGAAGGCGAAACTGTTCGTGGTGGCATCATCATCCCCGACTCCGCCAAGGAAAAGCCCCAGGAAGGCGAAATTATCGCCGTTGGCAAAGGCAAGTCGAACGATGAAGGCAAGGTTTTCCCCTTGGACGTCAAGGCTGGCGATCATGTTCTGTTCGGAAAGTATTCCGGAACGGAAATCAAAATCGATGGCGAAGATTTCCTCATTATGAGGGAAGAAGAAATTCTCGGCATTCTGCATAAGAAGTAAGCGTGGCCCAATCGCCTCGCTTTTTTTGTGCCCCGCTATAAGCAACACAGCTTCACAAAAATTCTCACCCGCCACGGCGGACGATTGAACAACACATCAGGAGAACCAGGATTATGGCAAAGCAAATTTTGCACGGAGAAGATTCGCGGCAGGCAATTCTGCGCGGCGTCAACACGCTGGCAGATGCTGTCAAGGTGACGCTCGGACCCAAGGGTCGCAACGTCGTGATTGAAAAGAAATTCGGCTCCCCGACCATCACCAAGGACGGCGTCACTGTCGCCAAGGAAATTGAGCTGAAGGATTCACTGGAAAATATGGGCGCGCAGATGGTGCGAGAAGTTGCCTCCAAAACATCTGACGTTGCCGGCGACGGCACCACCACTGCGACCGTTCTGGCCCAGGCCATCTATCGCGAAGGCGTCAAGACTGTGGCTGCCGGAGCCAACCCGATGGCCCTCAAGCGCGGCATTGACAAGGCTGTTGAAAAGATTGTCGGCAAGCGCGATAAGGACGGCGCTTTTGAACACACCGGCGCGCTCGGCAAATTCTCCAAGCCCGTCTCCGGCGGCATGATCGCGCAGGTCGGCACCATCTCCGCCAATGGCGATCAGGAAATCGGTTC
>DATJUD010000081.1:0-4477 GCA_035502695.1 Acidobacteriaceae bacterium | reverse complement strand
TTTGCAGGTACCGGGCTCGCTTTCATCGCCATTGACCAGAACATACTTCGGCTTTTCAGACTGCTTGGGCACGAACGACCACTTCATGCCGGTAGGGAAGCCAGCTCCGCCGCGACCGCGCAGATTGGACGCCTTCATTTGTGCGATGATCCAATCCGGGCCCTGTTCGAGGGCTTGGCGAGCGGCCTTATACCCGTCCAGCTCGATGTAGCGATCGATATCGGTCGCGCCCTGACCAAATCGGCGGCTGACGACCTTGACTTCTTCGGGATGGGAAACAAGTCTGGGCATTTTTCTACTGACCGCCGTTGTTGCGATAGTGTTCCAAAACCGCATCGAGCGATTCCGGTGTCAATTCATCATGAAAGTCGTAGTTCACCTGAATTGCAGGCGCCCAGCTGCACGCGCCGATGCATTCCACCTCTTCGAGAGAAAACATGCCGTCAGGAGTAGTCTGCTTGTGGTCGATGCCGAGGCGATTTTTGCAGTGCTGAAATAGTTCCTGTCCGCCGCGCAGCATGCAACTGATATTGGTGCAAACCTGCACGTTGTATTTGCCAATCGGCTTGGTGCGCAGCATGGAGTAATACGTCAGCACATTCCGGACATCCAGCACAGTAATATCGAGTCGCTGGCCGATCTCTGCGATGGCCGCGTCTGAAAGATATCCGATTTCATCTTGCGCATAAAGCAGCATCGGAATCAGCGCGGAACGACGCCGCGGATACAGGGTGACGAGCTTATCGAAACGAGCGGCAAGTTCCGGCGAAAAAACGGTCTCGCCCGGTTTTGGATTCTCAACGATGTTTGTCAGACTCATGCTTGCACCTTGCGCAGCAAATACTCAACGGCCGCTTCTACATCCAGCGGCGACTCCAGGCCTTCCAGTTGAACTAAGCCGTGTTCTGTGAAGAAAAATGTCGCGTATTCGTCGCCCAGTTCGCCGTTCTCCGGACGAAACTCAGTGGCGCCGACGCCGTTCGCATTGGGGCCGACAATGCTGAGCTTGCCGAACGGACCCAAAACCTCCAACCGAGTTTCTTTGCTGGAATGGAGGCGCAAAGAATGCGCGGGCGCGTGAATCGAATGCATGGCCACGTGCGAACGAAGCAGGGAAGCCAACGAAATCCACAGTTCTCGAGCGAGTTGCGGAGACGCAGGCGATTCCACGGAAACCTCGACTGTGGCGCTCATCGATCAATCTCCCCAAGTACAATGTCGATCGAACCGATGGCGGCCACAACGTCCGCGATCAGCCTGCCAACGCACATTTTCTCGATCGCCTGCAGCGTGGCGAAGGTTGGATTGCGCATGTGGACGCGATAGGGCTTCGCTGTACCGTCACTCACCACGTAGTAGCCCATCTCGCCACGTGAGGATTCGATAGCTTGATAGACTTCGCCGGCGGGGACCCCGAAGCCCTCGGTCACAATCTTAAAGTGATGGATTAAGGCTTCCATCTGAGTCTTCATCGCTTCCCGATCCGGGAGGACAATCTTGGGCGCGTTCGCTTTAATCGGGCCTTCCGGCATGCCGTCGAGCGCCTGGTTGGCAATTTTGACCGCCTCGCGCATCTCCTGTACGCGCAGAACGTAACGGGCCCACACGTCACAATCGGTCGAGACCGGCACCCTGAATTGGAATTTCTCATAGCCGGAATATGGCATATCGCGGCGCAAATCCCAATCCACGCCACTGGCGCGTAAAGGCGGTCCCGTCACGCCCAGCGCAATAGCATCCTCGCGACTCAGCAGCCCTACTCCTTTGAGGCGATTGATGAAGATTGGATTCCCGGTGAGCAGGTTCTCGTATTCGTCGATTTTCTCCGGCAGCGTCTTCAGGAAGGCTCGCACGCGAGGGAAGAAGTCCAGTGGTGGCTCCAGCGCGAGACCGCCAATGCGGATGTAGGACATCATCATTCGCTGGCCGGCTAGATCGTCGAAAAGGCGCAGAATCTGTTCGCGTTCGCGGAAGCAATAGAGGAACACGGTGAGCGCGCCAATATCCATGGCGTGGGTGCCGAGCCAGATCAGATGGGAATTCAGGCGGGTCAACTCCGACAGCAGGACGCGCATCCACTGCGCGCGCTCCGGGATCTCCAACTGCAGCAGTTTTTCGACCGCCAGGCAGTAACAAAGGTTGTTGTGCATCGGGCTGCAATAATCCAGGCGGTCGGTCAGCGGAACCACCTGCTGATAAAACTTGGCCTCGCAGGTCTTCTCGATGCCAGTATGGAGAAATCCGATGTCTGGTGAAACGCGGACCACAACCTCACCGTCGATTTCCAATACAAGGCGCAGCACTCCGTGCGTTGACGGATGCTGCGGTCCCATATTCAAAATCATGGTACGGTCTTCGGTGGAGTCGACGGCAATGGGAGCGGTCATCAGGTTTCCCATTAGCGATAGCCCTCCACCGGGAAGTCTTTGCGCAGCGGATTACCCCGATAATCTTCCGGCATCATAATGCGGCGCAGGTTGGGATGGCCGCCGAAGCGGACACCAAACAGATCGAAAATTTCGCGCTCGTAAAAATTGGCTGCGGGCCACACGCCAGTGATGCTATCGACGGAAGGATCGCCCTCCTCGACCAAAACAGCGAACCGAAGACGTTGGTGCAGCGCGTGCGAAAGGATGTGGTAGGAAACCTGGAAACGGGGTTGAATCGGATACCAGTCGACGCAGGTGACGTCGGCGAGAAAGTTGTAGCCCGCAGCCTGCACCGTTCGGCATGCGGCGATGATCGATTCGCGAGCGATGGTCAGCGTGAGTTCTCCGCGATCGTACTTCGCGTTTTGAATGGCGCCAGGTAGATTCTGGGTAAGGGCAGCAATGGCCCGGTGGTCCGCATGGGCGGCAAGGACAGCGTCTTTATTTTCGTCGGTCTCAGTCACAAGTCCTATGCCTTGGCGCGCAAATCCTATTCAGATGGTGTGCCGGTTAGAAGCGATGAGCGGTTCTTCTTTCAGAAAATCCGCGCGGAGATGGTCAAATAATCGGCCTGCAATTCAATTGACCTATAGGTCAGCCTTATCCTTGGACCAATCAAGAATGCCTTTTTTCAAAATGTAAAAGTAGCCCACCAGGACGAAGCCGATGTACACCAGCATTTCCCAGAAGCCAAAGAAGTGGGAGCCGGTGATTGCCGGCAGTTTGCGATAGATGACGGCCCACGGAAACAAGAAAACAGCTTCCACGTCGAACAGGATAAAAAGCATCGCGACCATGTAGAAGCGAACGGAAAAACGTCCGCGCGCATCTCCCTGCGGTACGATGCCGCACTCGTATGTCGAAAGTTTTACTTTTCCCGGCCGATGGCGCCCGATTAGCCACGACGCCAGAACAATGATGCTGGATAGCCCGACGGCGGCCAGAATCTGGAGTAGCAACGGCACGTAATTCCAGAAGTAATTGGGAGTTTGCATGAGGGACGCAGTCGAGACGCGCGTCAATATTCTGTAGCCGCCTCTAGCTCGACTTTAAAGTTGAATCGCAGCACTGTCAAGCCGCGCAGGGCAACAGGATCATGGAGTTTCGTGACACGAACGTGAAAATGCAAAGCGTGCGGCGCGAAGCAAACAAGCACAACGCAGGAATAGCCGCGCTTGCGATGAGTATAGCGTCCGGCTCCATCGAAGACAGCCAGGCTGGCATGCCAAGGCAAACTTCAGTAACCATGAAGTTTGCCATTTTGGAGCACGTTCCCAAATTGAGATATGCAACCCGCAACCGCCTATTTTTCATCCCATCGTGCGGCACGGAGACGTCACTATGAAGGGGAGAGAGGTTTCCCCATGTTGAATCACAACAGCGTCGATGCGGTTCCGATGGCCGATGCAGACCATGTCTCGGAGAGGCAGAATCCAGCCGAAGTTCAAACAGAGATCAATCCAGAGGAGGTCCAACTTTTCCGGACCTTGTCTCGCAAGCGCGATGTCGCGCCCATCGCTTATATGCCCAGGGCACTCGAGGCGAATCCGAAAGCTCGCAGCCTGCGGAGAATCCTTACGCGCGAACAGGGGCGAGCCCTGGAGATGATTGGCCACGCTGTCGACTACCTGAATGATTGCTACCTCTTCGAAGGGGATGAGGACGAACTGATCAATATCGGAGGATCCTGCAGCGAAGCGATTCATATCCTGGTGTCATTGCGCTGCGAAATTCTGCAGTCCGCGCCGACCCGCGAGCCACGGACACTGCGCTTGTGGAACGCGCTGTTCCATCGTCGCACCGCTGAAAGACCTGGTGTTGTGTTCCATCGTGCAAACGATCACAGGTCGCAAAGCAAACCGGTCTCCGTGCTACCCTTGTCTTCATCCAGGTGACCATGCCGGGATGTTGAACGCCATCCATGGGAAACTGCCATTCAGTGAAGGCCGCGATCCAATGAAGCTCACCATCAATGGGCGCGATCGGGAGTTTCCGGAGTTGGAACTGGACTCCAGCCTCCATCATCTGATCGAGCTCCTGCAATTGAA
>DATJUD010000080.1:0-38028 GCA_035502695.1 Acidobacteriaceae bacterium | reverse complement strand
TCGACAATGTCGAGTGGAGCCTTCAGCAAGTTGTCTTCGGGATTTGCGTGCTCGTTGTTTTCCATGGCTATCCAGCAGATTATAAAACGCCGCGACCATGGAGCGTCTTTCTTCTATGGTTTGCCCGCGTTTTCGTAGCGGGCTTTCAGGTCCTTGTATCGATCCGGTCGCGTGGTCCCCGCCAGATGATCCTGCAGTTGATCCAGAAATGCGTGCCATCCGGCGCCCAGGCCAGCCAGCAATTCAGGGCGGACTCCCACGTGAGAAAAATGCAGCTCTGTCTCCGCCACGTCGCCTTCCAGCTTCCAGTTCACCAGCGAATCTCCCCAGGTGTAGATCAATAAATTCGGCGGTTCGAAGTTGCAGACAATCCCTTCCAGCGATCCCTCCGCGGAAAAGTCGATGTGAATTTTGCCGCCCACCCTCGCATCCAGCTGGGTTGGGAACTTCATCCAGACCGAGATCTCTTCCGGATTCGAAATGGCGCTCCACACTCGCTCCAGGCTCTGCGAATACGCGCGATCCCAGTCGAGCCGATAGATCGTCTCCACCGATGCAATGGAGTCATTCGGCTCTTCTTTCGGTGCTTCGACGCGCTGCGCAAAAGGATTTTTCATCGTTTCTCCATCGCCTACTTCAGGTGCGCCGCGGCATAGTCCGGATCAAATAAGTTTTCCGCCAAGCCGGCGTTATACTCCACGCGCAATAGAAACATCTGCTCGACAATGTCGCCATTGTGGGTCCGCGTCACGGTAAAAGGCGTCGCGATGCCGTCGATTCGGTGATAGTTGTCGAACTCGACAGCATCCACATTCTTGTCGTGAAAACGGGGATCGCGCCACTCGAAGCTGAGCTGCAACGGCAGATGACTCTCCGAGTCCACGTCCAGCGTCACCGCATTGTTGGCGGCATCCATCAGCGTAAACTTTTCCGCCGAGTGTCGCTCTATCTGCTCAGCGCCGTCATTCAGAACCACCGTCGCCGGGTCGCCAAGCCACCGATCCAGCACCCTTCGCAGAGAATGTCTCTGCCAGCGTAAATGGTCTTTTACTTTCTCCGACGGCAAACTCTTTTTCCCTTTGTAGGTGATCTCCCAGCCATTCCGACCGGAATAAATCTCTACTACCTGCCCCTTGTCGAGTTCTACTCGCTCTTTATTGGGATGCTCACGGCTGATCACCGCGTCCGTGACTTCTCCGGTTGGATTGCCCTGAAAGAAGGAGCCAATGCGAACGTGTTCTCGGCTGGTTCGTACGCCCAGCCATGCCGGACCACCCAGCGCCTGGACCGTTGCCTCCAGGGTCGCATGCGCTTGTCGCTGGCTCACTACTCCGGCAGCACCCGTGACCTGCGCGATTAGCGACGCTGGCAATAGGCCGCCAACCATCAACGTCATTGCCAGCCCTAGCCGCAGATGTCTCGTCGGACTACCCCACCAGCACAGCGCCACCGTTGACATTGAAGACCTCTCCGCTGACGAAGCCAGCAAACGGAGTGCATAGAAATAAAACCGGCCCGGCAATCTCCGCCACTGTCGCTGCCCGTCCCAGCGGAATCCCCGAAACCACTCGCTCGCACTTCTTCGGGTCGCGCAATGTCGCTGCCGACATGTCCGTGTCCACCCAACCCGGCGCCACGCAATTCACGTGGATGCCTTCGCGGATTAGTTCGCTCGACAAGCTCTTGGTGAAGCTGATGAGCGCACCCTTCGACGCCGCATAGTCGGCATGCATCGCTTCTCCGCGCTGCCCCGCTGTCGAGCTGATCAGCACAATCGAACCCGCGGCCACATTTTTGTCTGGCCTGCCTTGCTTTTTGAATTGACCCACTGCGGCCTGCACCACGCCAAACATGCTGTCCAGATTGATGTGCATGGTGCGGTGCCACTGCGCATCCGCCATTCGCTCAATAGGCGCATCGTCCGGCGGCCAAATGCCATGATTGCCCACCAGGCAGTCAAGCCGTCCAAACGCACGCACCGTATCTTCGACCAACTCTCGGCCATGCGCAGGAGTGGTCAGCTCACGGTGCACTGCCAGGCAGCGCTCCGGACCACCGCATTCCGCAGCCAGCGCTTCAGCTTCTTTCGCCGCGCTGCGGTAGTTAAAAACAACTTTGGCGCCTGCCTCGACAAACAGCCGCACCGTCGCCGCGCCGATTCCACGCGACCCTCCGGTAATCAACGCAACTTTTTCCTGGAGCGAGAGCAGCACTCCCGAATGAGATCCCTTTTCTGTCATAGTCTTGACGCTAAAAGAAGGCACGCAATCCTGCAACTCCTCGGACCCGTTCTGGCAGGAGGTCGACCTTTGGCCGCCGGACAAGATCAATGTGTTGTCTTGGGAATTCCCGGACAGGGCTGCGCCACATAATGCGGAACATCCGCCTGCTGGCGCCTCAGCGCGGCATTCAGCATCTGCAACGCTTTCCCATTTGCCGGGTCCAGCAGCGACTCCGAGCAGGCAACGGAGTGCCCCGCCACTCCCTTCTGAAAAAACTGATGGCTCCATGGCAGGTACAGCAGGGCACCGTAATTGGCGGCGCAATCCCTTGCATCACACCCGCTGAAACTGACGCCGAAGTTGGTCCCGGTGCCGGGAGTCAACACAAAATCGTCGGTGCTGGCTGCCTGAAACGGACGCTTCAGATATCCGGAATCCCAGCTCACATTTGTCACCCCGCCATCGCGCAGAAACACCACGATTCGCCAGCCATGTTTGCCGCTGGTCAAGGCCGCGGCATAGGGCGATGCATACGGCGGAATTTCCAGCTTATACAGAACCAGATGATAGAACTGCAGCCACTGCCCCATGCGCTGTAGGTCCGCCCCGGTATAGCCCTTCTGGCACAGCGACGGGCTCGCCGGAGCCAGCCATACCGCTGCCAACAACCACGCAGCGACCACGAAAACCTTCGATCGTCGCGCCATCTCTCCTCCGGTTCACCGGGCTGCGCATCTCCCCCGGCTCGACTCCCTTCATATTTTCACGAATGGAAAGATCGAGACACAACGAAGCAATCGAGATGATCTCTTTAGCCGGTGGCAATCTGGGTGGTGAGCTTTACGGTTGCAGCAACCGCCGGCTCGCTTGCCGCCAGTCGCGTTAATGTCAGCACCGTAATGTCATCATCCTGGCCGAAGGCGCTGGCTTCCTCCGCCACCTGGACGGCGGATGACCCGGCCCGCGACATCTCCCGCACCCGGTCGAAACCAAACAGCTCGCCCTGCGCGTTCCGCGCCTCCACAATGCCATCGGTATAGAAGGTCAAGGTCTCGTTTTCCTGCATGCGAAAAACAATCTGGCCGTACTTTGCGTCCGTCACGATGCCCAGCGGTAATGCCCCTTCCAGAGGCAATTCCTTTCCATCCCGCAGCGGCGAAAAGTGACCGGCAGTCGCGATCGCAGCGCTTCCGTCCGGTTCAATCCGCATCGCCACGCAAGTCGCAAACCCGCCCTGGGTACGGCCAATCAGACGGCGATTCAGTCCCCGCAGAATTTCCCCAGGCTCCTGCGTATAGTCGGCCAGGGTACGCAGCGTGCCTACAATCAGCGACACCACCATCGCCGCCTTCAACCCCTTGCCGCTGACGTCCCCGACGACGATCAGCGCGCCTCCCGCTTCGAGCGGAATCACTTGGTAGAAATCTCCACCGAGTTCGGTAGCCGGCTTGTAGATACTGGCAATCGAAAAACCCGCTATCGCTGGAACATCTTCGGGAACCAGAACTTGCTGTACCTCTTGCGCCGACTTGATTTCCATCTCCACCAGCGCCTGGCGGCGACGCTCCAGGAACTGCTGCCGCGCCACGGTAAACAGCAGCACCAGGAACAGCAGTGTATCCAGCAAAAATGTTGCGCTAAAAGTGTAGCTGCCCAAATGCAGGCCCCAGGCACGGAGGTCCGTAGTCAGCGTCCAGTGCGTGAAGCGCCTTCCCTGTGCGGAAGTCTCGATCACGAAATTCCACATGCCGTACAGGAACGCCGTGATTGCCACCGGCCAAAGCTCCATCTGCTTCCGACGCGCCAGACCAAATCCCACAATGAAGAAGATATACAGCGGAATGAGCTGGTAAATGGCCGTCGTCACTGCATCGGTCCATTGCATGCCCAGGCCAACATTCTGCCAGTTGAAAAGAACGCTGGTGTCTATGAGCACCGCGACGAGATACAGTGCTGCCAGCACCGCCGTCAAGCGCCGCCATTTCGGATCTCTGCCAAATCCAAAGAGCGTCAGTAGAAGCAGCCATAGCGAGATGTCCTGAACCGCATCCACACCCTGCAGGAAAAGTTGCGTCGAAGTGAAATGGAGGCCGTAGGCCATCGCGTCCAGCGCCAGAAACGCAGTCGCGCCCTCTGCCATCAGATAAATCGCCAGCCACAGATAGAGCCACTGCTTTCGGTCCCGCAGAAACAGCAGCAGAGTCAACAGTCCGGCGACGAGTACCACAGCTCCGATCAGAATTTGCGGAAGCTGATGGTGTTCCTGCAGATAGCGTGGCTCCATCGCCTGCGCGGCCAGGACGGATGGATTGCCCAGCAGGGGAGCCCCGGTCAGGCCGCCCTCGCCCCACATGTCAGTCGAAGCAAGCGGGGCCTTCCATACGCGCAACGCCAGCACCCCATCAGCAGGAATCTCTCCCAGCGAATACACGGCGCTGTGGCCATTCGACCACCAGATGGCATGCGGCGGAAGGCTGCCGTAGCTACCGATCTTCTTTCCATTCCAATAGATTTCGTAGGCATCATCGACGGGCGGGATCAGAATGGCAAGCTTGCCGGCCGACCCGGTCACTTCAATGTGCTTGCGATACCAGCCGTTTCCTGTGTATCCCGGATGCGTCTGCGCACCCCAGGGCTCGTCACCGCTCAGTTGCTCCCAGCCGGAGTCGTTGTATGCGGGACTTGCCCAAGCTGGATCGTCTCCCATGTGGAATTGCCATTTGCCGCCGACGGCGACGGAGCCGGTACCAGGATTGGGGGCTTGAAACGCCTGGCCATGCACGCGAATCGCAGGAAGCACCAGACAGGCCAGCAACAATGTTCGCGAGAGAGTCCGAACGAACGAAGTGCAAAACGGCCGCCGACAACTGTCGGGCTTAAGAACCATCAAACACTCCTCTGACACCCTGGGCTAAAGTGAAGGGGAACTTTTTCTCCGCCAAGCATACCAGCTTCTCGAGTTTCCGCTACAAGAAAGAATTCGCAGGTATCTGCTGCGTTCTGCGTTGCGGCAGCCGGACCCTACATTGCCGCCACCGCGTTGGCAAAGCGATCCATTTCTTCCTCCGTGTTGTAGTAATGCACCGAGGCTCGCACCATTGCCGTCAACCCGCGCTGCTCCATATCAATCCGCGTCGAACCCACACCGGTCACGCGCACGTTGATCCGCTGCTCGCGCATTCTTTCAAGAATTTCCCTCGCCCCATGCGCTTCATGCGTGAAGGTCACAATGCCGCAGCGTGGCTGGCTGCCGCTACCAGGCATATCACGTACCGTGACTCCATGGATTTCGCCCAGCTTTTCACGCAACTGCCCCGCCAGCATTGTGACTCGCGCCGCAATATTGTCGAGTCCCACCGCCATTGCATACTCGACGGCGGCTCCCAGGCCCAGCTGACACGCCACAGCGCCACCTGAGATTTCAAATCGCCGTGCATCGTTGCGCAGCTTGTATTGCTCCCGCGCGCTCCATTCGGCGGAACTCATGTCGATTGGCGTCGGCTCCAACCGTTCCAGCATCGACTGCCGAATATAGAGAAACCCGGTTCCCCGCGGCCCGCGAAGATATTTCCGCCCGGTAGCAGCCAGCATGTCGCAGCCTAGCTCCTCCACATTCAGCGGCATCTGCCCGGCGGACTGGCAGGCATCCAGTAAATATGGAATATGATTCCGTCGAGCGATGCGACCGACAGCCACCGCCGGTTGCACCAGCCCGCCATTGGTCGGGACATGCGTTAACGTAACCAGCTTCACCCGCTCTCCGTGCTGCCGAATTGCCGCTTCCAGCGCGGTAAGAGAGATCTCTCCGCCAGGTTCATTCGGCACCACAACAATTTCGATTCCTCGCAGGCGCATCACCTGCAAAAACGCCAGGTAATTACTGACGTACTCATTCGATGCGGTAAGAATTTTGTCGCCCGGCTGAAATCCCTCGGCCAGCGCGTAGAACGCCGCATCCCACGCGCGCGTCGCGTTTTCAACTAACGCAATTTCACTCGGCGCGCATCCCAGCATTCTCGCAATGGAGCCATAGATTCCCCGGTATTCATCGGCAACACTGTCTTCGGCCTCGTATCCGCCCATCGCCGCTTCCAAATCGAGGTGCGCTTTCACGCGCTCCAGCACCGGTTTCGGCGGCAGGCTGGCGCCTGCATTGTTCAGATGCAACACGTTTTCGCATCCCGGCGTATCCGCCCGAACTAATGCAACATCAATCGCCACAGCACACCCCGTACCAAAGGATCCCGCCCGGCGGGCCACGCACTCTTTATACTAGGTTTCATCATGTCCAATTTTGATCGCCGTGGCGAGTTCGCCCCTGTCGACGAACAACTCGAGTACCTCATGAAAGGCACTGCGGAAATTATTCCGCTGCCCGATCTGCGCACCCGTCTGGAACAATCTCGCGCCACCGGCCGCCCGCTGCGCGTCAAAGCCGGCTTCGATCCCACCGCGCCCGATCTACATCTCGGCCACACCGTCCTAATTCGCAAGCTGAAGCATTTTCAAGACCTCGGGCACACCGTCATTTTTTTGATTGGCGACTTTACCAGCCTGATTGGCGATCCCACTGGCCGCTCCATCACTCGCAAGCCGCTGACACGGGAGGAAATTGACAAGAATTCCCAAACCTACACCGATCAGGTTTTCAAAATTCTCGATCGCGAAAAGACCGAGGTTCGTTACAACTCCGAGTGGCTCGGCAAGCTGGGCTTTGAGGGAATGATCCGCCTGGCGGCAAAATTCACCGTCTCCCAGATGCTCGAACGTGACGAATTTCACAAGCGCTTCCGGGCCGAGCAGCCGATTGCACTGCACGAAATGCTCTATCCGCTCGCGATGGCGTATGACTCGGTCGCACTCAACGCAGACGTCGAATTGGGAGGAACGGACCAGAAATTCAATCTGCTCACCGGTCGCCAACTGCAGCGAGACTATGGCCAGCCCGCTCAGATTGTCCTGATGATGCCGATTATCGAGGGCCTTGACGGCGTGCAGAAAATGTCGAAATCGCTCGGCAATGCTATCGGCGTGCACGAGCCGCCGCAGGAAATGTACGGCAAGCTGATGTCCATCTCAGATGAGCTGATGTGGCGTTACTGGACGCTGCTCACCGACTTGCGCCCGCACGAAATTGAAGCGATGAAGAACGATGTTGCCAGCGGCGCGCTGCACCCCATGGAAGCCAAAAAGCGGCTGGCCAGGACGATTACTGCAGGATTCCATTCCGAAACCGCAGCCCAGCAAGCCGACGAAAACTGGGCCAAACAATTTCAGGAGGGAACGTCCCCATCCGACTTGGAAACGGTCGACATAAATCTTCAAGACGTGGCAGTTGCAGATGCCGTGTATCTTGGCAAGGCGATCAGAAATCCTAATTTACCGATATCACTCCACACCGGAAAACTGCTCGTAAGACTGGGAATGAAATCTTCTCGCACTGACGCTGAGCGCCAAGTTAAGGTGGGAATCAGTGTCAATGAAGCAACCGTTAAGACCGTTCTGTTTGAGATCAAGTCTCGCCCAACTAAGCTCATCGTTAAGGTCGGCAGGCAAATCAAAATCGCCAACATCATTACCCCAGCTTTGGACGATCCGTCCATTCGACACATAATCGAGCCGTAGTTTCTGCGGTTGATTTATAGCGCCGCGCGGATTACCCTCAACCGCATGGCCTGCCCCAAGTCGCTCGGCGTTTGTGCCACTCTACTGCTGCTCTGTCTTCCTGTTGCCGCCAAGGTTCACTCGGTCGCGGTGGGCGGATGGCGCAGGGTTCCGTATACACCCCCCACCACCGCATCGGGCCCATCTCCTGACGAACCCACCAACCTGCACGTCCGTCCGCTGGTCGTCGACGGCCAGGTGAAGGATTGGACCACCGGCGAGATTCACGAGATTACGGACCGCACCTTTGTCGCTCGCCGCGCCGTCAAGCTGAACGACGCATTGCCCGACGAGGCTGGCGCTCACTGGATTTGGGTTCTGGGGCCTTGGCTGCTGGTCGATCGCAGTTCTGCACACATCAGTGTGCTGCATCTGCCAGACTTCGATCCGGCAGTGTCGGAGGTTGTCTGGTTTCGCGACTACGCTGCCTATTGCGGCGTCAACAGCACCGGCAAACATCTGTACGCGGTAGTTACACAATTGGGAGTGCGACGACCCCTGGTTGCCAAGGCCCTTTCGCAATGGACGGTGGACGATCACCCCACCCCCGCCTGCGCTCCGGCAACCTGGCAGCGCCAGCCGCTGCAGGTCGTCTTCCATCCCACCAACAGCGCGGCCGTCAGTTATAAGATCTTCGGCTTGGCATCCGCTCTGATTGAAGAGGGAGAATCCCCCGACGACCAATGATGCCCTCCACGCCTAATACCTCACGGTCCGGGTAGTACTCGTCGTCAGCGGCGGAGGTTTCAGCTCAAGAAACATTCGTCCCTGCGGCACATCGAAAATGACGGCATTAAAATTCTGCAAAATCCCATTGCCAATTGCTCCCGGCAAGTTCTGTTCCGCCTGAGCCGTTTCATTCTCGGCCAAATAATCCACCGCAACATTGTGGGTTTCCGCATCACCGATATAGAAGGAATTGATGCTTCCCAGGGCGACCGGATAAAATCCGTTCAATCCAAACGCCAGGCCGGAAACGGAATGTTGACGGCTATACTGGAGCTCCAACTGGCGAACATATTGGTCGTACAGCATCATCGTAGCGTCGCTTCCAGTATCCACCGCCATGTCGACGCTGTAGCGCACCAATCGATCGCTTCCCAGCGTGATCGGCGTAATGACAAAATCACGACTCGGCTTCAACGCAACCTCAATCCCGGACCCGCGATAGATATACCCGTCCCTTGGAAACAGGGTCAGGAGCTTTTTCTGGAAATCCACTTTCACCACAAAGTTCCGCAAGAACGGATAGCCCAGCATGCCGTCAGTAGGATGGCCGAAGTGCTGTTCAAACCGGTTCAAATCAATCACCGCCATCACCTGCGCCACCTGGATCGAGCCGATCGTCGCATTGATCCGTTCTTCAGGCGCGACATACACGGGCGCATCGCCGAATCCGACGTTCTTTTCCTGCTGCAATTTGAGCGGCTCCATGCCGAGCAGCTTCGAGGTTCGCAGGTTTAAAATATCTCGATTCGCGCCACTGTCCAGCATAAAGATGAAACCCGGTTTGCCCTGCAGACTGACTGTCACATAGATGTGCCGTCGAAAATACTCAAAAGGGACAGTAATCCCGGGGGCCGGTCTTTTTGGGTGGCGCAGTGCAAGGGGCGGCCTGGGTTTTGACTGCAACGTCCTTGATGGATCAGCGTGCGGCGTCACGCAAAATACTACCGCCAGCGTGAGAATGATCCTTCCCCTCATGCCTTTCACCTCCAACCGGACTTGATCGAGCGCCGTCTCGAACCCTCACCAGGCGTAGTTTACTGGCAACTCTTGCCATTCTGAATTTGCCGGGAACTTGCATCGTTCCCGATACGTCGATCACGGGATCGCAGGATCTAAGGGTCGATTTGTCGACACCTGACTCGCCGGATTCAACTCGAAAATAATGTGGCCTCGCGGCACATCAAAGACAACCTTCTTGAATTGGTCTAGCAGCGAGGTGCCAATCACCCCGGCAAAGCCGGTTCGAGTGGCGGCTGGATCGTTCACCATCTTAAAAATTGTCAGATGGCTGGCCTCCGTTCGACCCATCAGCAGCGAGTTCAACACCCCATACTGCATCGCAAAATATCCTCCCAGCCCGTACGCCTCCAGCTGCGACTTGGGTGGAAAAATCCCCTCCCAGTGAGCGCCATGGACAAACTGCGGATACAGCAACAGGGTCACATCGCTGCCTGTATCTACCTCCACCTTGATCTGTCGCTCCATATGGTCCATCGTACTCACCATCACCGGGATCGAGGTCGTCCTCGATCGGCTGGTCAAATAGAGCATGTCGCCCGGTCCTCGATAGGAGTATCTCTTTGACGGCATCAAAGTGAGCAAATGCTTGCTGAAGTCCAGTTCAACAACGAAGTGTTGCAGAAACGGAAATCCCAGAATCCCATCAATGCGATGGCCAAAGCGATTTTCAAGATCCTGCAGATCGATCACCGCCATCACGTTCGCGATTTCAATATCTCCGATCCTGGCATCAATATCTTTGGCCGCCGCAACATATACCTTTCCGGATCCCAGTCCGAGACCTTTTTGTTGCTGAATACTCACCGGCTTCAATCCCATCGCGGCCGCCGTATTCATGCTCACGATGTTGCAGTTGGTGCCGCTGTCCAGAAGAAAAACCATCCCTGGAGTGCCATTTAACGTGAGCGTTATGAAGATGTGTCGATTGAAGTAATCGAAGGGAACGGTGACCGGCGCGAAATGCTGCGCTGGGATCAGCGGAGCCACACGCTGAGGTTTCGACGTTTGCGGTAAAAGCGTAGTCGACATCGCGAGAAGAAGACTGCCGATCATGGCGGTTTCCTCCTTATGTGACACACATCATATGCCAAACTCGAAAAATGTGCTCTTCATTCTTTTGCCCTCCTGTGCATACTCTAGATACATGCAGGATATGGACGAATTACTGAAGGAAGCCGAAATTGCCCACGGCCATCTTTGCGCAGGCCAGGTGCTTGGCGTGCGTATGGCGATGCTGGGATGCGCCCGCCTCGGCCTTTCCGATCCGCGCGGAGAAGATCGCAAGCGCCTGGTCACATTTGTCGAGATTGACCGCTGCGCCACCGACGCCATTGCCGTCGTCACCGGTTGCCGCCTCGGCAAGCGCGCGTTGAAGTTTCGCGATTGGGGTAAGATGGCCGCGACGTTTGTCGACGTCGAAAGTGGCCGCGCAGTGCGCATCTGCGCTCGCGAATCCTCCAGGGAAGCGGCGCACCAACTTCACCCGGAGATTGACAACAAAAATCGGCAGCAGATGCTGGCCTATCGCGAACTGCCGGACAACATCCTTTTTAGCGAGCAGTGGGTGCAGGTACTGCTCAGCGAAAAAGAATTTCCCGGCTACAAGGCGGAACGCACACTTTGTGCCGTCTGCGGAGAAGGCATTAATTACGATCGCTACGTTATGCGCGACGGGAAAAAATTATGCTACGGCTGCGCCGATTGTGACGCACGTTATTACCAACCGATCGAATCCCCGCCAACAGAATAACGGTTTCTCGCCTCGCAGCTTTACCGGCGCTCACTGCTCCGGCGCCATGTACTCCAGACGCAAAAATGCCCGGCAAATTGCCGGGCCATTTTGCTTGCCTTGAACTACATTACTTCTTTTTTGCGGCCTTCTTGGCTGCTTTCTTTGCAGGTGACTTCTTTGCTGCAGCCTTCTTGGCTGGAGCCTTCTTTGCTGCCTTTTTCGTTGCCTTTTTAACTGCCAATTTAGTACCCCTTGTTGTAGTAGATTTACGGTGCTGCTTGACCGCTTTCTTTGCGGACTTCTTTACGGCAGACTTCGCCGAAACCTTTTTCGCTGCTTTCTTCACGGCCTTCTTGGCGGCTTTCTTCGCCGGAGCCTTCTTGGCTGCCTTTTTTACCGCTGCTTTTTTCACGGCTGCCTTTTTCGCTGGAGCCTTCTTTACTGCAGTCTTGGCAGGCGCACTCGCCGGTTTCGCCGCGGGCTTCGACGGTGCCACTGGAGCCGCAGGCCGCTGATATTCCACCACTGGAGTCGCTGCAATCACGATGGCATCATCTGCATCCATCTGATCTTCGTCATCGTCCGACGTGATGGAGATGGTCACTTCTTCTTCCTCTTCAAATCCGTCGCCGGCGTCCTCGCCAAACTCACTCGTCTCCGGTTCGTACTCACTGTCATCGGACATTCGCTTGAATTGATCGTCGATCATGCTCATCTCCCTTTGCCGTTAGCACTCATGGCCGTATCTTACATCTTCGTCAATAAAGCCGCAGCAGCCAATGCAATGCATACCTGCATAAGGATGCTACGAGTTCGCCGGAAACACAAGCGCGAAGTTCGTTCTGCGGGTTACCTGCCTCCCCAGCGAACGTGTATCATGCGGTCTTCTTCGTGTGGTGTTTGCTGGAAGAAGTCTCTACGTGACTCGATGCACTCTTGTGGTGCGTTTTACCCGCACTCGAAGTATGACGCTTGGAGCTGTGATGAGTGGTGCCCCCGTGCTCATACCGGCTGCGGCGATGATGCCGCACCGGCTCCGACACGTAGATGGTTCTGCCCACCGGCAGACGGTTTCCACGTAACCCATTCCAGCGACGCAACTGGCTGGTAGTCACGCCAAATCGATCCGCCAACGTCACCATGGTGTCGCCGCGATGCACGCGATAGCGCATATGTACGGACACCGGAGGTGGCGGCACCGGGATCACCAGCGCCTGGTTCGCGTGGATCGAGTCATCCGACTGCAATCCGTTGGCCTCCGCCAACTCCTTTGTGGTTACGTGAAACGATTGAGCGATGCTGGCAAGTGTGTCATCCTGGGTGGCGATGTGAAAGCGCCATGCGTTGCGATGTTCTTCCGGCACCATAGCTAGCCGTTGCTGAAACAACTGAGCCGTTCCCGGCGGCAGATGCAGATCGAAGGAGAAATCACTTGGCGTGCTCATCTGCAACAAGCTGGGATTCAGTTGCTGAATCTCTTCTGTTGTCGTTCCCACCAGATCCGCCACCAGGCGAAGATTGATGCTGGAATCCGTCGTCACCGTGTCGGAGCGCAGCGGCGGATCGACTGGAATATCGGAGAGCCCATACTGGCTTGGGTTCTTTGCCATGATCGCTGCAGCCACAATGATTGGCACATAATTCTTTGTTTCCGCGGGCAACACGTTGCGCTGATACAGTTCCCAGAAATCCGCATAACCGGTGCGTTGTACGGCCCGCTGCACCTTGCCTGCACCCCAGTCATAGGCAGCCATTGCCAGATACCAATCGCCGAACTGCGCATGCAACTCCTTGATGTAGCGAGCGTAGGCTCGTGTCGATTTCTCCGGGTCAAACCGTTCATCCACCCAGGCGTTGCGCACTAACCCATAATCGCCGTACGGCATAAACTGCCACATGCCACCGGCACCGCTGCGCGGGTTCACCGCTCTCGGACGGAATCCGGATTCTGCAATGGCAAGATAGATCAGATCTTTCGGCACGCCGGCGTCGGTCAGTACCTGCTCCACCATGGAGCGATACAACCCCTCCCGCGCCAGCGAGTTTTCAATGGTGTTATGACCCTTTTTTGTATTGGTGAAGTAGTTAATGTAGCTTGCGACATAATCATTCACCACCAGCGGAAGATCGGAATGCGTTACTTTCAAATCCGCCTGCGCCCGCGCCAACAGATTCGGGTCCACCGGGAAGGTGACATCGTTCGCCACTCCAACCGGCGTTTGATCCTGCTGGCTAAATCCGTTGCTCTGCTGCAGAGAATCGAGTTCGAGCGCGTTGATGGCGTCAACCCGCTGGTTGAACGCATCATTCAGCACGCTGTCGGTCTTCAGATCTCGGCCGCTGGTCAGAAAAATATCGACCGCGCGATCAAAATCTTCGCGGGCCGGCTGGTACTCCCCGGCTTGATACAATGACATTCCCGTGTCGTAGGCCTGTTTGGAGGCGGCGATCAGCGTTTGGTCCTGCTGCGCGCGATCTTCAGGCGTCGCAGCCGGCTTTGCTGCGCTGGAGGTTTTCTCTGCCGTCTGTGCTGTTGTTCCGCTGTTCAGTGTCGGCGCGGTTGCGTGCGAAGATACGCTTGCGGATGCGCCCGGCTGTTGCGCCGGACATCCACACAGCAGGAGCAGTACGCCGCTCGCAATCGGGAGGAGCAAATATTTCATCAAAGGCAATCAGGGACGTTCGCTTCCCATTGTATGGCCATTTCAGATGATCGAGGACCAATCCGCTTCAAGAAGGAGCCTCGCACCGCAACCTGCAGTTGGGAAGTACAACTTCGGCCGCTGAAATAATCTGCGTGCCAACCTTTCACCCTGGACACGCGCTGACGCCTTCAACCGGTTGACACGCTGTGTATAGAATCCTTCGCTTCAGCCGCCCTTCGTGCGGCCGCGCCACGACGTTTCATTCGTCGTACATAGAGAAACGTCCAGAGCGCTAAGACCCCCATTGTTCCGTAGCCCAGGAAGGGACTCGCGATCAGATAATTTCGGATCGTCATGTGGAAGACCAGCAGGCAGGCGAGCAAGGTTTGGGCGACCAGCCCGAATCCCCACACCAGAGTCATGACGGTCATGCCGCGACGAAAGGATTGAAACTTGCGAAGCTCTTCGAATTTGTCCGCCTCAGATCGCGATTCTCGTAGTTTTGACGCGCGGGCGAGTTGATAGATCAGCGGCCGTCCGATGGCAGCCGAGCCCAGAAAAACCAAGCCAATCAGTCCGGTAACGAGATTCTCTCGCAATTGCAGGAACCGGACGGAGCCTCCGCCTGCGAAAGCAAGCAACGACAGCACAATGCCCGCAATCACCAGCAGCGACAGCGCATCGATTCGTCGCTTCCGCGCGAACTCGACCACACTCCACAGGATCGGCGGTAACGACGCGGCCATCAAGGCGTGAGCCGCGCCAATCTTTGCCTCCGTTTGGACATAGATCACGTACGGAAGAACGAAGTTGACGAGAATTTCGATACCGGAGTTGACGAATATCTTGCGGGCGAGGGCCATCCAGCTTTGCCTCCTTCAAATCTTCCCTTTCCCAGATGGTAAACTCAGCTGAAGAGACTCGCTTCCAGTCGCCATTGCAATCGGTGTGTGGAACCTTTCTTTTCTGCCAGTCGGCTTTCCTTCATGGATCGAGAACACATCCGCAATTTCGCCATCATTGCCCATATCGACCACGGCAAATCCACGCTTTCTGACCGCCTGCTGGAGCTGACAGGCTCGCTGACCGCGCGCGAGATGCAGGCCCAGGTGCTGGATGCCATGGATCTGGAGCGCGAGCGCGGCATCACCATCAAAGCCCACGCTGTGCGTATGGCTTACAAAGCGAAGAACGGTGAGACCTATCAGCTGAATCTGATCGACACTCCTGGCCACGTTGATTTTTCCTACGAAGTTTCGCGTTCGCTTGCTTCCTGCGAAGGCGCGCTGCTGGTGGTCGACGCCACCCAGGGCGTAGAAGCACAGACGTTAGCCAACGCACACATCGCCATCAACAACGGCCTCGACATTATCCCCATCATCAACAAGATTGATTTGCCCAGCGCCGATGTGGAACGCAGCAAGGAAATGATTGAGCAGACCATCGGGCTCGACGCCACCGACGCGCTGCCCATCAGCGCCAAGACCGGCCTCGGCGTGGAGGCTGTTTTGGAAGCTGTCGTGCATCGCCTGCCGCCCCCGAGCGGCGACGCGGAAGCTCCATTGCAGGCGCTCATATTCGATTCCTGGTTCGATTCGTATCGCGGCGTCATTGTGTTGACTCGCGTCATCAACGGTCGACTGAAGCGCGGCGAAAAAATTCGCCTCATGTCCAACGGCCGAACGTTTGAGGTGGAATCCATTGGCGTTCAAACGCCCAAGCCCGTTGCGGTGCAGGAACTTTCCGCTGGAGAAGTCGGATTTTTCGTGGCAACGATCAAAAACGTAGCCGACGCCAAGATCGGCGACACCATCACCCACGACGCCAACCCCAGCCCAACCCCGCTCCCCGGCTTTGAAGACATCAAGCCGATGGTCTTCGCTGGCCTCTACACCGTGGATGCGCACGAGCACACCCTGTTGCGCGAGGCCCTTGAAAAATTGCGCCTCAATGACTCCTCTTTCTTTTTCGAGCCGGAAAGTTCGGTTGCGCTCGGCTTTGGCTTCCGCTGCGGCTTTCTTGGATTGCTGCACATGGAAATTATTCAGGAGCGGCTGGAACGCGAATTCAATCTCGACCTGATCACCACTGCACCGGGCGTGCGCTATCGCATCACGCTCACCGATGGCAGCGTCGTCGAAGTCGACAATCCCTCACGCTGGCCGAATCCCACCAATATCGAAAGAATTCAGGAGCCAGTCATCACTGCGACGATCCTGACGAACGAGGAATATGTCGGCGGCATTCTAAAGCTGGTCGAAGACAAGCGCGGACGTCAGAAGAATTTTGAATACGTCAGCCCCACCCGCGTGATGCTGACCTATGAATTGCCGCTCAATGAGATCGTGCTCGATTTCTACGATCGCCTGAAATCCATCTCTCGCGGCTACGCCTCACTCGATTACCACTTGTCCGACACCTGGGACTCGCCAATGGTCAAGCTCGACATCCTGGTCTCGGGTGAGCCGGTCGATGCGCTGTCGATCATCGTGCATCAGGAGTTTGCGTATGAGCGCGGTCGTGCCCTGGTCTCGAAGATGCGCGAGCTGATTCCTCGGCAAATGTTTGAGGTCGCCATTCAGGCTGCCATCGGAGCGAAAGTGATTGCGCGCGAGACGGTTGCTGCCTTGCGAAAAAATGTTCTCGCCAAATGTTACGGAGGCGACATTTCCCGCAAACGCAAATTGCTGGAGAAGCAGAAAGAGGGCAAGAAGCGGATGAAGCGAATCGGGCGCGTCGACATTCCGCAGGAGGCATTCCTGGCGGTTCTCAGAATCGGCGAAGACTCGTAAAAGCCCGTAAAATCAGCCTGGAATTCACGTAGCCTTCACGGCATACTGTGGAAACCTAAAAGGGTGCACTTTAGTTTTTCGTGAGATCGAAAATATTATTGACTTTAGATGCGTCAATAGAATCAACATCTTAAAACATTCCGATGCGACAAATCTCGGTCGCCAGATTGTCAAAGGGCCGCCATCTTTCCCAAAATCGAATTTCCCACAATTTTTTCCACAAGAAAAGGGCGGCCTGCCGAAATTCGGCAGGAACCGCCCTAATGTGTTGCAATCAGTTGCCGTCTGATCTATCTATCGGCAGCTCATCGCAAAGCTTTAATGTGCCGCAGGTGTCGTGCGGTGGTGGGTCGCCGCAGGCGCTGTCGACGTTGATGCAGGAGCTGGCACGCCTGACTTCTGGTTATATTCCTGCACCACAGCTTCACTGATGTCGGCGGCCTTGCTCGCCCACACCACAGGAGTTTGCTGCGTGCTCATATCAAACACGGCGCCATAGCCATTCGCCTTGCAATAATCCTGCAACACCGCGTAAAACTTCTGCGCGATTCCCTGGTAGGCTTCCGACATCGCCTGCTGAAAGTCAGATTGCGCGTCCTGGGCTTCCCGCTGCAAAGACTTTTCCTTGTCGTCGATGACGCGCAGCCGATCCGCGCGTTCGTCCGGGCTCAACGTGCTGCCATCGGCCTGTAATTGCTTCTTCAGGGCGTCAATCTGATCGCTCAAGCCCTTCAATTCGGTTTGCTTGGGCTGGAACCTTTGCTGGATCTTCGCGAATGCCGCGCGTCCTTCATTGGTGGCGGCGACCGCAGGCTGAAATGCGATCACGGCAATCTTGGTGGCCCCGGTCGGCGCAACCGCAGCGGATGCGGGTGTGGGTGCGGATGGAGGTTGGCTGGTCTGCGCGCCGGCGCCGACAGTGAAGGTCGCTGCCAGTGCGGCAACCACAAATAAAGAACGCTTCATAATGATTTGGAACTCCTTTGACTTCCACTCGGTGTCCACCCTTCAGGTGGAGCAAGATTTGGAACTTTCATCATCTTTCAAGGTTGGCTGCTGGTTCGTGACAACCGGGAACTCTTCCCATGTTGCGGCGTAGACAAGCGAGACCGAATCTCATCGTGCAATCAATTGCAAATTCCTTCTGTGCAGCTATTCTTCAGGAAAGGTTGCGCGCATTTTTCCTCCGCGCTAAACCTGTCTCACCAGAATCTGCCGGGGGAAATCCATAACATTTCGGCTAAGAAGTGATCTGGAAGGATTATAGGAGCGCTGAAAATCTTCCGTCAAACCGCTCCCACACCGTTCTTCCCATACTTTCTACTCATTCTCGCCTAACCGTGTTGCTGTCGCAACCACTCCCTCCGCACTCCAATCCTGATCGATTCCAACAACCCCTTCACTCCTCAACTTAGAACGATGTGCTTACACTCACGCGCAGCGTCTTGCGAGGTTCCCATAGAAAGTATTTTGAACCGTAATTGGCAAGCGCTTCCTGGTAGGTGAATGTTCCCGCGTCGCCCGACGGAAAGAAGCTGCGATTAAACAGAATGTTCGAGCCCTGGATCTGGTGTAAGCGGTTGGGGTTGAAAGCGAAATAGACGCGCACTGGCGCATTGATGATTGGCAGCATGGCCGTAATCTGTGGACCGACCGACGTGCGTGGAACAATGTTGGTTCCCGGAATGGCGCCTAACCGGCTCGGGAAAACTCCGAACGATGACCACGGAACACCACCCTGGCAGGTTCCATTAATCAGATCCGGACAGCCATAGAGCGCCCCATTCAGGTTTGCCTTTGCCTGCGGATTCAAAAGCAACTGGTTATGATTTAGCGCCATATCCAAACCGAAGTCGGCGAAGAATGAGAAGTCCACCGGCCCTCCAAGAGGGATGCGGTATTCGATATTGTTCGTAATCTGCGTATCGCCGCCGATCGAAGCCACCGAATACACGGGCAATGGAATCTGCACTGGACCGAGTGTCGGATTCGTGGGATCTCTCGGGACGAGGCTTCCGTCCGGATTGGTCAGGTTGTACAGCACCTTGGTGGGAACGAAACTATACGGCGTTGCCGATCGAACATCGAAGCCCCGGATATCATTTTCACCGCCGGCGTAGAAGCGATCAAAGGGTGAGGCTACCAGTCCGGCGATGCCCTGGATGTAGGACACCTGAATGCGATAGGCGAAAATGTTGTGCCCTTCAGGATTGAAGTGGAACTTCGAAATCGGCTTGAAGAACTTGTATTCCACCAGCGGCGTGATCGAGCTGACATTGCCGCCCAATCCTGACGCCTGAAGAACAACGTTGAGGCTTTGACCGTTGCGCGGCCGATAAGGATTCCCGACCGTGCTGTAGCTGTAGCTGAGAGAAATCTGACTGGTGACAATTCCGTTCAGCGCGCTTCGACCCGTCGTTCCATGGCGGAAGTTCAAATACTGAAACAGGTTTGTGGTCGCAGGGCTGAAGGCCTGAACGTTCGAACGGCTCAAGCTGTACGTGGCGCCGATGCGTTTGAATGTCCGCGGAATTGGATAGCTGGCCGACAGGCTCAAACCCGTCTTGGTCTGGTTGTAATTCTGCACAAAGGATTGCTGCGCGGTATCGAAGTTCTGGCTCTTTCCAGTCAGCGACAAGGGGTTCTTGAACGCGTTGTACTGCGACTTCTGCGTGGTCACCTGGAAGCCCAGAGAGAGCGGATGGTTTCGTACGTATGGAATCGTCATACCGAACGTGATGTTGCGCTGCAGATCGCCCAAGGCCGCCTGCAAGGTCAGCGATTCACCCAGTCCAAGGAAGTTGTTGGTCTGATAGTTCAAGCCGACAAACGCACCCGACAGGCCGCTGAATCCTCCATTCAATCCGATGGAGTTCTTGCCCTTTTCCTTCACGTTCAGCAGCAGGTTCACAGTGCCGTTATCGGCATCCTGCTGCGTTTCAGAATCCTGGTCCACCTTCAGCGGATTAAAGTAGCTTAGCTGGTTCAGGCGCAGCAGACTCAACACCCACAGATGGCTGTTGTAGACCTGTCCTTCTTCCAGCAGCAGCTCGCGTCGAATGACGCTGTCGCGCGTGGTGGTATTGCCGCGGAACTCGATCCGCGAAACATAGTACGGCTTGCCTTCGTCAATGTCGATGTTCAGGTACACCAGCTTCTTGGGCTCATCGATGCGCGGGGTCGGCACTGCGGTGAAGTTGATATACCCCAGTTGTCCGTAGGCCTTCCGCATATTCTCCAGGCCCTTGCCAATCAGCGATGTGTTCAAGACCTGTCCGTCCTTCAGCTTGAACAGCGACCGCAGCGCCTCCTTGTTCGTCACCCGTTTGTTGCCGGTAAACGTAATCCCGCCGAGGCGATACTGATCGCCTTCCTCGACCGGAATGGTGATGTCGATCGCTTTGCCCTTCCGCGAATGAATCAGCGGAATATAGAGTCCGCCCTGGTTGCGAATGTGGGTAAGCGGTGTATCTACGTTGGCTCGGAAATACCCCCGGTCCCGGTATGCCTGGCGCACCCGCTCCGTGTCCTCTTCCAGCTTGCTTTCATCGTAGGTACGGGCGAACAGGTTCTCCAGAATCAGCGAATGCGGAATGCCGATCGGCTTCAGGTTCTTCATGGAGGCCCGCAATGCGCGGCTGGAAACGTGCTTGTTGCCTTCAAACTTGATGTGGCCCACTTTAACGGTCGGGCCTTCCTTCACATTAAAGTTCACAGAGACGGAGGCCGGAGGAATTGTCTTGATCACGGTATGGACCGTCGCAAATTGGTGTCCGTGCTCAGCCAGCAACTCCTTCAGCACGGTTTCCGCCAGCTTAATCCTGGTCGGGTCATATTGACTGTCGACCGATAGCGGCACCTTCTCCTTCTTGAACCGATCCAGCACGTCCGAAACGGAGACAGAACTCAATCCCTTGTAATTGATCTCTCGAATCGTCGGGCGCTCGCGAACGATGATGGTCAGAATTACGCCCTTCGGCGTCGTCTCGCGGTTGATCTGGACATTCTCAAAATATCCCGTATTCCAAAGTGAATTGAAATCGCGTTCCACGGTGGCGGAATCATAGGGATCGCCCACGTGCGAGAAGATGCGCGCCAGGATTGTTTCCTTGGGGATTCGGCGATTGCCGATCACTCGAATTTCGCTGATGATGCTGCCCTGCGGAGTGCTGGCTTCGCTGGCAGGCGCGATGTTTTGTAAGGGGGACTGGGACTGGGCCCAGGCGTTCAAGCCTATGCCAAAGAATACAAGCACCGCCGCAAGGACTTGGACAGTCCGGCGGGTCCACAGGCGCACGCTCGTGGTCGGTTGGTTTGGGACATGGTAGCCCCCTACACTCGCGGGAAAAATATGCACACCCTCACTGCCAAAAATCGATTCCAGAGGAAAACACGATTATACGGGAGATGACCGCTCGATCCTAGCGACCGCACTTCCGCCCTGGCTCATTTTTCGTTGTGGAACGCGATCGATCTGCGCTCCGGACTGCAAAAACATTTCAGACCAGCTAGCTTTCCAACTGGGCCTCAATGACAAATTCTTCTGCCGCGCGATCCCACCACACACGCAACACATTCGGCTTGCAGCACACCTGGCAATCTTCTACGTACTGCTGGCGGCTGCCGCCCGACTCATCCACGACCGTCTCATTCCATTCCCCACATCCAGCACACTGAAACCCCGCCGCATCCGCCATGATCACGGCCTTCCCGGCAATTCGCCTCCGCAGTGATCTGGTTGCGCTCGGCGCACTTCCACCAACGTGGAGTAGAACGTCGGTCCTCCACCCAAATCCGTCAGCGTCTCACTTGTCAGTGAGTTGACGCCTTGCCCGTCACGAGTGAGCTTGTTCCATCCTAAACGGGAAGCGGCCACTCCGGCAGGCACAGTTGCCCCCACTTTGACCCGAAGTGGAATTTTTCCACGTTCGTTGAACACCTCTACCTCGTCTCCATCCACAATTCCGCGAGCCTGTGCATCCGCAGGATGCATTTCCAGCACGCCAAAATGTGCCGCCTCCATCACTTGATGGGAAGGCAACCCAGCGAACGTCGAGTTCATGAAGTTATCGTTCTTGCGCGGCAACAGTTCCAGCGGAAATTTCTTCGCCAACGGTGAATAGCGCGATTCATCGGCCGCAACATAGCCCGGCAGCGGATCGTATCCCTGCGCCGCCAGCGTCTCGGAATAGAACTCCGCTTTACCGGAGGGAGTCCGAAACCATTCCTCCGACACAAACGGTTGGAACACGCCACCATCTCGCTCCTGGGGAAATTTCAACCGGATGGAATGCTGCGCTTCCAATTGCTCGCGCGTGATTCCTTGCAGCCACGAAACGTTCGTTCCGCTTAAGGCCTGATCGATCATGTCCTCTTCGCTGTCCAGAAAACATGGTTCAGTAAAACCCATGCGCTGCGCCAGCTGCCGAAATAGCGTCACATTCGATCGCACCTCACCCAGCGGCGCAATCGCCGGCTCCGATAGCTGCACGTAATAGTGACCGTAGGTACCTTGAAAATCCTTGTGTTCGAAAAATGTCGTGGCTGGTAATACGATGTCGGCGTAATCGGTGGTGTCGGTGAAGAGCTGCTCATGCACCACGGTGAACAAATCCTCGCGCCGCAGTCCTTGCAAAACCGCCTTCTGGTTGGGCGCGATCACGGCGGGATTCGAGTTGTACACCAGCATTGCCTGCACCGGTGGATCGCCGAGTTCCGTCAGTGCATGGCCCAGACGGCTCATGTTCACGATGCGTCCAGCTCGTCCGATCGGACTCGCTTCCGCCAGCTCCGGCCGCTCCAGCCCCTGTCTATTGAACTGGAACGCCCCACTGGTCGAAAGTTGCAGCCCTCCACCCAGATGCTTCCACGCACCCGTCAGACACGGCAGCATGGCGATGGCGCGCGCCGCTGCCCCACCATTCTGTCCCCGCTGCACCCCGTAGTTCAAGCGAATCACCGACGGCGTTGCAGTCGCATATTCTCGCGCCAGGCGCACTATATCTTCCGTGGGCAGGCCTGTCACCTCCGCCACGCTTGCTGGCGGATATTCCTGCACGCGGGTACTCAGCGGCTCAAAGCCATGGGTCAAACGAGCGACATAGTCCGCGTCATACAAATTTTCTTCGATCAACACATGCATCATGCCCAGCGCCAGCGCCGAGTCTGTTCCAGGTCGAATTTGCAAATGCCAGTCGGCAGCCTGCGCCGTGCGCGTCGTATACGGATCAATTACGATCAGGCGCGCGCCCTTTTGCCGCGCTTCCTGGATGAAGGGCCACAAATGCACGTTGTTGCCCAGAATATTCGCCCCCCACGCCAAGATCGTGCGGGCGTGGCGAAAGTGTTCGGTGTCGGTACCCAGCTTGCTCCCATAGACCGCCATCAAGGCCTCGCCACCGGCGGTGGAACAGATGGTGCGATCGAGCCTCGACGCTCCCATACGAGCAAAAAAGCGCCGATCCATCGAGCCGTACCCCAGCACTGCCATGTTTCCGGCGTAGGAATACGGAAGGATGGCCTCCGGTCCAAATGTTGTGGAGATATCCTGCAGGCGTGCCGCGATCGTATCCAACGCTTCATCCCAGGAAATACGCTCGAAGACCTCTGCCTGTTTTCCCGGCGGAATCGGGCCCTTCGCAACACCTGCTCGGCGCCGCATGGGATACAGCACCCGCTCCGGGGAGTAAACCAGGTCAAGATACTTCGTCACCTTGGCGCAAAGAAATCCTCTGGTGACTGGATGATCTGGATTGCCTCGGATTTTTGTCGCGCGACCCTCCGGGTTCACCGAAATATGCACGCTACATGAATCCGGGCAGTCCAACGGGCAAACCGCGTGCACAACTTTCAGGGAATTCATACTGGCATTTTAGGCTAGACGGTAGGGTGTAGGGTATAGGCACAGAGAGCAGATTGACCGGCGTTTGAATACGTATTCGTGTCCAGCGCATGGGACCTGTTCCCTGCTCCCTGTGTCCCTGTTTTTGTCAGACCTGCATGACTTCTTTTTCCTTTGCCTTGCACAACTCTTCCATGCGCTTAATCTCTTCATCCGTCAGCTTCTGCATCTCTTCCAGCGACCGCTTCTCTTCGTCTTCTGAGATCTTTTTGTCCTTCGTCGCCTTTTTCAGGGAATCGTTGCCGTCGCGGCGAATGTTGCGCACTGCCGTGCGATGGTCTTCCAGCACCTTGTTCAGATGTTTCACCACTTCCTTGCGCCTCTCCTCCGTCATTGGCGGCACTGGAACCCGCACCACTTTGCCGTCATTCTGCGGGTTGAAGCCCTGGCTGCCGACGCGCAGCGATTTCTCGATTTCAACGATCAGGCTGGTGTCGTAGGGTTGAATCAACAGTAACTGCGGCTCCGGCGCGCTGATCTGGCCCACCTGGTTCAATGGCATCTCGGTCCCGTATGCCAGCACCTTCACCTGGTCCAGCATGTGCACGCTGGCGCGCCCTGTGCGGATGGACGCCAGGTTGGTTCGAAAATCCTCGACCGCTTTGTCCATCCGAGCCCTGAGCAGTTGGTACGTTTCCTTCAACGCCGGAATACCGGCCATCGCTGATCCAGCCATGATATTTTTCCCTCCCTGCAACACGATATTGTAACCAAGCCGATAGGGCTCTGCTCCCCGAAACCGCTACGGAGCCTTGCAGTTTGCCAACTCCTAGACCCGATATAGTCACGTTTCCGCCGTTTTTCATCTCAATCGAAGAGCCAGTCTTAGAGTACTCAGAGAATCAGCCGTAAAATTGCCGACAATGCAAGCGCTGCCAACCATTTAGAATAAAATTGTCGTGAGTGACCTCTTTTCTGCTGACTCTCCTATGCATACCTGTCCTGTCTGCACTATGCCGCTGAGCCTTCGTCGCTCCTTCTTCAAAGCCGGCTGGAGGGGGTTTTTCCGCTGCCCCTCCTGTCGCGGACATTTGCAGATTCACGGACGCGTACTCCCAATCGCGACAGCCTTGCTGGTCTTGATCGGCTTCCTGGTGCTCGATTGGAGCGGCAGAACCGACGTCAACTTCACAACCCTTTGGTGGGACGCCTTCCAGATTGGCTCTGTGCTGTTTGTTTTGTTTGTGATGCTGGGCTGGCTGTTGCGCGTGGATCGTCGTCAGCCAACTCGCAAATTCGTGCCCTGATTGGGAACCGTTCCCGCGAGGCAGAGCTAACTAAGCCAGAACCTTGAGACCCGTTGACGCGGCCTGTTCATGCGCGTGATAAGAAGATCGCACCAGCGGTCCTGATTCGACATGGCGGAAGCCCATCCGCATCGCTTCCTCTTTCATCCATGCGAATTCCTGCGGCGTGTACGTTCTTGCCATCGGCAGATGGTCTTTCGAGGGGCGCAAATATTGCCCGATCGTCAGAATGTCGGTCCCGACGCGCGCCAGGTCGCGAAATACGTCCAGCAGCTCGTGCATCTCTTCGCCCAGTCCAACCATCACGCCCGACTTCGTCACAAGCTTCGGATTCACTTCCTTGGCATACTCCAGGAGTCGCAGCGTCCGCTCATAGCGCGCCCCGGACCGCACCACGCGATAGAGCCGCGGCACGCTTTCCGTGTTATGGTTCAATACTTCAGGAGCAGCATCGACCACGATGCGAATGGCATCTTCCTTGCCTTGAAAGTCCGGGATCAGCACTTCCACATGGCAGCCGGGAGCCTGCCGGCGAATTTCCGCAATCACCATGGCAAAGGCGCGCGCCCCACCAGTGATATCGTCATCGCGATTCACGCTGGTGATGACGGCATGCTTCAAACCTAAAGCCGCTACCGCTTCTGCCACCCGCCGCGGCTCGTCATAATCGATCGCCTCCGGACGCCCCTTGGGCACCGCACAGAATCCACAGCGGCGCGTACACAGGTTGCCCAGCATCATGAACGTGGCCGTCTTGTGGTTCCAACATTCGCCGATATTGGGGCAATGGGCCGACTCGCAGACCGTGTTCAGGTTCAGGCTGCGTGCCAGCTTCTTCAGGTCGTGGAAGACCTCGCCCATCGGCGCACGCGCCTTCAGCCACTCCGGCCTGGGCTGCGGCCGCTTCGGCAAAATATCGATCTGGATCAGTTCAGGGGTGGTAGCCATGGGTGAATGTGCAGCAAGTGCCACTCTTTATTGTACCTGCGAGGAAGGTGGACCCCCGGACTGCTCAGGTCTACCCCAGAGTGGCGCCGAGGTAGACCGCAACCTCATCGCACGGAATTCAAAACTTCTGTCTTCGGCTCACTATCCGCCGGAGAAATTCTCCATATCGTCACATAATTCTTGCCCGTCCACACGATGTGCGACGGCGGTAAAGAAATATATCCCGCAGGCGCCAGCGGCAGCCTCGAATACACCTCGACGCCGGTGATCATCCACTGCGGTTTCCCGTCCGGTGCTGCCATCCACGGCTCGCAGGTATATTTCGTGCTCTCCAAAAAGAGATGACCACAATACGTATCCTTGCCCCACTGGTCGAACGGCACCGTTGGACCCGCAAATCCATCAATATTGTCCCTGCGAATAAATTCGCCGATGCCCTTCTGCGCCAACTCAGTTTGAAATTCGCGGTCGGCCATCAGGCCATCCAGCGGCACCACTGCGGCATCGGTAAAGTAGGCCATCCCGCCCGGCTGATCGTAGGCCAGCAGTCGGGACATATGATCGTCATCCAGCACGTGTCGCAACTCGGGAATCGTGGTCTCTTCCGCAACCTGCTCGCGGCTGTGCTTCCAGCCCATCTTGTACCAAAGCAGCGCGGAGAAGACGATCGCCAGCAGGATGCCAACAGAATGCAAGGTCGCCGCCACAGAAGGAGTCCGTCCCCGCGCCTTTGCCGGAGCCGCGCGAAACAGGCATGCCGCCGCGCGCGAGGCGGTCAGCGCAGCCAGCAGCGCCCAGCTGACGTAATACCACGTCCAGCGTGTCTCTCCCGTCATCCTCAGCGTGATGTAGGCAGCATGCATCAAAATGCCGATAAAGAACGGCAACTCCGCAAACAGGAACCAGCGATCCCGCTGTTTGCGCCACAAAATCGCAATTGAAATCGCGCAGATGATCAGCGAGATCAGCGCCGTGTGCGGCAGGTTATGCCCCAGCGCATGATCATGGCTGTTGGTCGACTTCAGCAGCCCGCTGATCGGCATCAGGATGTGGAACCAGAACAGATTGCTGCCCAGGTACGCGCCCCATAGCACCGCATACAGCGGAATCCACGCCAGATGAATTCGCAATGCCCGCTTGCCTTCCGCCTGCTGTTGCTGCTGCATACACCAAAACAGCACCGCGATCCAAAGGCACGCAATCACAAAGATGGAGTCCAGCCGGCTTAACACCGAAAACGCCGCCAGAACATTGAACGCGAGCCCGCTCCTCCAATCCGGATGCTCAAAAAACTTGTACAGCGCCAGCAGCGTTCCCGCCAACATGGCCGCGCTCAAAGAGGATTCCGTCCCCAGTTGCAGCCCAAAAAGAAAAGGGATCAGAATCGTCCACGCCACCCATGCTGGCGCCCGCAGACGACGCAGCAATTGTCCCGCGACCACCAGCACCCCAATGTTCAGCAGCACAATCAAAGCCGCAATCATATGCAGGCCGACCATGCGATTCGGGAACACTTTGTAGACCGCCGCGCACAGCAGCATCCAGATGGGGTGGTAGCCGTTGGTCTGCATCAGGCGATTGAAGGTGCTGCCGTAGCCCAGCGCAAAATTGCGTCCCACCTGCAGATAGAAAAAGCTGTCATCGGCGAAGAACGGGCTGGGCTGGCGAACAAACAACACTGCGTATGCCGCTGTCAGCAGCGCGAAAAAAATATCCAGCCACAGCGGTTCCGGCTCTCTCTGATCCGCGTCTGTCGCCTGGGATTTTGTCTCTGTCATTGAATGATGAAGGCTAAATACTTGTCGGACTGATTTGCGATTCGAAGGTCAGTATAAGGCGTGCAAACCTGCGCGCAGAAATGGTGGTGTCTCAAATGTGGGCTAGGGGAAAAGAGGAGGATGTTCGTATGAATCCAAAAATCCCCCACAAAGAATCCTATTTTTTCTCCAACGGATCGTATGTCGCGGGAGGGTAGAGCATCACCTGCCCGCCGTGAAGGATATAGGAATTGGCATCCTTATACATTCTGCATTCCGCCGTATCGACCTGTGATGGAAGATCAGTTAGTGTGACGGTCTTACTTTGGAAATCCATCACTAGTCGATGAGTTATATTGCATTTCCCCTCATCAGAATCTTCGGCAATCAATTGATAATGGTCCCATTTAGAGATTGCGTAGTCGGTCGTGTCGGGCTGAAGAATTCCCATGGCGACCGTAGCATCAACTTCCCGGCAGATTTTGACTGGCCTGCTGCAATCGATCTTTACCGTTATAGGTGCGATCAGTTGTTTGTCTTTTATTGGACTAGTTGCGTACCACATCCCATCAACGCTGATTCCACCAAAAGACTCGGGTATATCGATCACTTTACTTCCAAGATCAGTTATGTACCACGCCGAGTGCTGTTCGGCGCCACCTACCACTACCACCTCTCCCGCCTTTGACGAACCCGACCGACATCCAATTGCGGGTAAGATCAACAAAGCAAGTAAGCTTAAGGTCAGACGGCTCATGGTGGCCTTTTCGTTCCAGACTTTCAGTATTCCACGCAAAATAGCTCCGTCTTGCTCCTGGCCGTCGGCTTATTCTTCTCTTTTCCTACTCGCAATCGCAGCAAAACAATACATTCCAGGCGGCGACTCAGTAATACAAATATTTTCTCCAGCGAAGGTCGCTGCTGCCGATCATGCGCATGATATGACGGCTGGTATGCAGCGAAAACGGCCGCGGCTCACGCATCAGCCGCATCCCTTCCAGCTCGTGAATCATCTGGTTGCCCTTGGTGCGATTGCAGGTGTGGCAGCACGCCACCAGGTTTTCCCACGTAGACAGTCCTCCGCGAGAGCGTGGGACCACGTGATCGAGCGTCAGTTCACTGGCCGGCAGCACGGTCGCGCAGTATTGGCAGGTGTTGCGGTCGCGCAGCAAAATATTTTTCCGCGACAAGGCCCGCGTCTGGTGGGGAATGCGGCGATACTCTAGCAAGCGAATCACGGACGGCACCGGCACGCGCACACGCGCCGCATGCAGCAGCGTCGCGTGCTCTTCTTCCGGGCGTGCCACTCCCTTCAGGATCAGCACCAGCGCTCGTCGCGCCCCGCAAATATTGATCGGTTCGTAGGAGGCGTTCAACACCAGCACCGGCGTGTGCATCGGCGACGCCGTTTGGGTCGACGAACGCTCCTGCAGCTTGGGCTCAAAATGGCCCGTGTGGCATTTCGATTGAGGCTTCTGTTTGCGGGCATGCACCATGGCTCTTCCCGTAGACATCTGATTTCCTCCCCTTAATCTCGATTCCTGAAGCTTGAAACCGTTGCTGGCTCACTCGCCGGCAGCGGCGCGACGGTCATCCGCGACCCTGCTCCCACTGCATCCCAAAAGGCCACGCCTTCCCGTTGCGAGCGCGCCAGAGTCGCCACATGCACGGAGAGCGCCCCCGCTCCCAGCAGCGTTCGCGTGCACTCCCGCGCCGTCGCTCCGGTGGTGTAAATGTCATCCAGCAGCAGCATCGCGCGCCCCGCCACCTTTTCCGGCTGGCGAACAAAAAAAGCGCCGCGTAAATTGCGGCGTCGTTGGTGCGGGTTCAGGCCTGCCTGGGTTTCCGTGGCGCGCTGGCGTCCCATCGCCTCATATGCCACCTGCAATTCAAGATCAGGACGTTGCCGGCGCAAGCTTCGCGCCGTCGACTCTGCCAGCAAAACCGTTTGATTGAATCCACGTTCTCGCTGCTTGCTTCCATGCAGCGGAACTGCCACCACCGTCAGGCTCGGAGGCAAATCCTGCCGCTGCGCAATCGTGCAAGCCAGCAGCCTGCCCAGCGGTCCAGCGACGGTTGGGATGTGTTCATACTTCAGCAGGTGGATCAGCGCCCGCAGCGTGCCTTCATACTCGCCGTACGCGACCGCCAGTTGGAAGGCCGGACGCGCCCGCTCACACAAATGGCACAGATTCTCTCCAGCCGAACCTCGCGCCGCCGACGTCGTCGCAAAGCGGACACCGCCCACGCTCAGCCGTTCGCCGCACACACTACATAAACTTTCTGGGATTTGTTCCGGTAGATCGGCCCAGCAAACGGCGCAGATCGGCGCGGTGGAAAGATGCAGCAGAGGTTGATTGCAGAGCCTGCATTGGGAAGGAAAGACCGCACAACTCACAGCGTCCACGGGACTTCGGAGGACACGCGCGACCGCGCGCCAAGCGGCCATCTCCGATGGCGGAAGTGTACTGGCTCGGTCTAAAGACCTCGGGGACTGCCTGGGGAAGACGCACCTCCCAACCATAAATCGTTCCTGTCAGGAACGCTTCACGTGCCAGAGCGTGTCGGCCATGCGCCTCGTTCGATCCGGCTGAGTGCAGTATATTCGGAATTCGTGAAACGAACAGCCTATAGCGGCAGAAATTTTAATCCAAGGCGAACCGGCGAACCCCGGCAAACTGCCCTTCCCAGGCCTATTGTCCCGTCGATTTGGGCGATTTCATCTATCGTGAAGCGTAGCGAATGCTCTACACTCAACGGTTTGCTGTAGTTTATTGCACGGAGGCTCAACGTTGGCGAGCACTGTCGGACCATCCAAACCTTCTGCCGAGCCGCACACGTCGGCTGGCCACGCTGCATCCTCAATGGAATTTCAGCCGTATGTGAAGCCGGAAGATTCACGCCCGGAATTTACCTTCCGCGCCATCTTTCTCGGCTGCATCTTTGGCATTCTCTTTGGCGCCGTCACTGTGTATGTCGGCCTGCGTGCCGGGCTCACCGTCGCCGCCTCCATTCCCATTGCGGTGTTGTCCATCAGTGTGCTGCGCGCGCTCGGTCGCGCTTCCATTCTGGAAAACAATATTGTCCAGACTACCGGCAACGCCGGTCAGTCGATCGCCGCCGGTGTCATCTTCACTCTGCCTGCACTCATCTTTCTCGGCTTCGATCTTGAATATTCTCGCATCTTCTTTCTCGCCCTGCTCGGCGGATGGCTTGGCGTCTTCTTCATGATTCCGCTGCGACGAGAACTCATCGTCAAGGAGCATGGCCACCTCACGTATCCGGAAGGTACCGCCTGCGCCGACGTTCTCCTCGCCGGCGAGCATGGCGGCTCCTTTGCCAGCCGCGTCTTCTGGGGTCTCGGCCTGGGCGCTATCTACACCCTGTTTCAAAATGGCAACCTGTTCAGCGCGTGGCCCGGCACCCCGAATTACGAGCCCAAATGGCTGCCCGGCTCTGCCATCCGCGCCGATGCCACGCCGGAGTATCTCGGCGTCGGTTACATCATCGGCCCGCGCGTTGCCGGAACCATCTTTGCTGGCGGCGTGTTTTCCTGGCTGGTGCTGATGCCCGCCATTCACTTCTTCGGCGCGCATTTTACCGGTCCCATCTATCCGGGTACCCAGCCAATTTCGCAGATGTCTCCCAGCGATCTGTGGGCCGCTTACGTTCGTCCCATGGGGGCGGGCGCAGTGGCCGCCGCAGGCATTCTCACGCTGCTTCGCACCGTGCCGACGATCTGGGGCGCGTTCCGCGAAGGCATTGCCAGCATCGGCAAATCACGCGCCGCAGCCGCCGCTGAACTACGTACCGACCGCGACTTCCCTATGTCCATCGTCGTGGGTGGTTCGGTTCTCCTGGTTATCCTGATGTTCCTGTTCCTCACCTTCAAGCCCGTGCCGGGCGCACAAACCAGCCTGCTCGCCAATCTGGCTGCGTCGCTCCTGGTGGTCGTGTTTGGATTTCTGTTCGTCACCGTTTCCTCCCGCATTGTCGGCCTCATCGGCAGCTCCGCCAATCCCATCTCCGGCATGACCATCGCCACACTCATGGCAACCTCCGCGATTTTTCTGGTAAAGGGCTGGACCGCTCCCGCCTTCGGAGCGCTGGCCATCACCATCGGGGGCGTGGTTTGTATTGCCTCCGCCAACGCCGGCGATACTTCGCAGGATCTGAAGACCGGCTTCCTCATCGGCGCGACTCCGTGGAAGCAGCAGCTCGCGCTTCTCATCGGCGTCTGCATTTCCACCATCTCGATCGGCGTTACGCTGACGGCCATGAACAAGGGACTGGAGGAATTTCGTCCGACCAATGTTCCCTACAATCTTGCCCAACCTGCTGACGGCGTGACCGTGCAGCAGGAACATTTTTCCCGCCGCGAATTTCGCGTCAAGCTCGCCAATGGAAAAGAACAGATCGATCACGGAAGCAATTACGTCTTGCTCAACGCACTCGGTTCACACAAACTCGCGGACGGAAAATATCTTTTCAATCCTGCCACCGGCCACATTGAAGTGCAGTGGATTGAAGGAATCGGCAGCGAGCGCGCCGCTGCGCCGCAGGCTCGCCTCATGGCTACCGTCATCAACGGCATTCTTACCCGCCAGCTTCCCTGGGGTTTGATCTGGCTGGGCGTTTTTCTGGTGATTGTGGTGGAATTGCTCGGAGTCCGCTCGCTCTCCTTCGCTGTCGGCGCCTATCTGTCGATCGGCACGACGCTC
Organism: Acidobacteriaceae bacterium; assembly: GCA_035502695.1. Taxonomy (GTDB): domain Bacteria; phylum Acidobacteriota; class Terriglobia; order Terriglobales; family Acidobacteriaceae; genus JAKAAZ01. The sequence continues at coordinate 5,650 of DATJUD010000080.1, read as the reverse complement.
GCCATCTTCTGCGGAGGGGTGGTGCGCTGGATGATCGATCGCGCCGTGGCACGCAATGGCGCATCCGCCGGCGCACTCGAAGGCGAGATTAGTCCAGGCTCTCTCTACGCTAGCGGGTTGATCGCCGCGGGTGGCATTGTCGGCCTGCTCGGTGTCGCGCTCAAGCTGTACGAGTCAGCCACGGAACACTACGACATCCTGAAGATGTCGCCAAAAAATCCTCTCTATCATGATTGGGTTTCGGTAGTGATGTTCGCGTTGCTCGCGGGATCGCTCTACTATTTTGCCCGACGCCCGCTCAACCTTCGGAAGCCTGCTCCGCCGCAATAGTCCGCGGACCGGCTACGCGTGCCGGAGGAAACGGCCCACGCGCATGCTTCAACGCCGGCAGTACCTGGTGCAGCCAGTTGCGGGTCGGCCGCTCCAGGAAGCGATAGACCAGCAGTGCGGCAATCTCCAGCATGAAATAAGAGATCCACGGATCGAAGCGCGCAATGTGCAGCCGCACCAGCATGCCGCTCACGTGAATCCAGCGCCACAGGTTGAAGTGAAGTATGTACAAACAGTAACTCGCCTCACCCACCGCGACGAACAGCGGAAAACGCAGGAATCGCGTGATCGGATGGTGTCCCGTCAATCCTAAAATGGAGATGGCGAACAACGGCGTGATCAGCCCGTTGTGCATCAGCAGGAACGGCATCTTCGCTCCCTGCATCAACACCGTGCACACGCTCCCCAACCCAACGATCGCCAGCCAGTAGCGCGTGCGATTCTGCAATTGCATCTGGTCATTCAACTTGGAGAGGACGATGCCTGCAGTAAACGTTGGCAGATGCGGCAACGGCGTCATTTTCACCGCTCGCAGCCAATAGCTGTTGGACATGCGAGTGATCGGCCCCAGCCCGTCCGGCCGCACCCACATATAGATCGACGGAATTACCAGTGAAGCTAGCCAGCATCCTGCCAGAATCAGCAGCAGCTTGCGCGTTTTTTGCGGCCACTTGATCGCGACCAGCATGGGGAATAGCAAATAAAAGACCGTCTCACATGAGAGCGTCCAGGCCGGCGTATTCCAGAACGTACACAGCTTCGGACTCCAGCCCTGCTGCATAATCGCCGTGAGTCCCAGACCTTGAAAAAATTGGGCGTGGCTTCGATATTTCCATTCCAGTTCCAGAATCGGAATGGAAATCAGCAATCCCAGCACGTATACCGGATAGAGCCGCGAAAATCGTGTCTGCCAGAATTGTTTGCGATCGAACTGGCCGGCATCCGAGCGGTCGGAATAGTTGTAGGCAAGGATGAATCCCGACAACAGAAAAAAGAAATTCACACCCACGTAACCGTTATCCATCATCGGAGCCAGCGGGCCGAACCATGCCGGATTCCAAAAATGAAAAAACACGATGTTGGTCGCGGTAAATGCACGAAGACCCGTCAATGCGGGCATTACAGGCCGGCGGGGGATAGGAATAGCGACTGCCATTTGTGCCTACGTCGTGACCAGCGAGCCGACTTTTTCGCCGGCGATTGCTCGCCGAATGTTGCCCGGTTGGTTCATGTTAAAAATGATCATCGGCAGATCGTTATCCTTGCAAAGACTCACAGCCGTCATGTCCATCACTCGCAGATTGCGCTGCAGGATTTCCATGTAGCTGATTTCTTCAAACTTCACCGCGTCCTTGTGCAGCACAGGGTCGGCACTGTAAATGCCGTCCACCTTGGTTGCCTTTAACAGAACATCAGCTTTAATCTCCATTGCCCGCAGGGAAGCGGCGGTATCGGTCGAGAAATATGGATTTCCCGTACCGGCTGCGAATATAACGACTCTTCCTTTTTCTAGATGCCGAATCGCCCGGCGACGGATATATGGTTCCGATACCTGGTTCATTTCAATGGCGCTCATCACCCGGCAAAAAACATTCTGCTTCTCCAGCGCATCCTGCACCGCCAGCGCGTTGATGATGGTCGCCAGCATGCCCATGTGATCGGCCGATACGCGATCCATTTCCTGCGCCTGCTCCGCTACGCCGCGAAAAAAATTACCGCCGCCAACCACGATCGCCAGTTCCACGCCCATCGAATGCACGTCGGCAATCTCTGCCGCAATTTCGTACACCCGTGCGACGTCGACCCCGAAGCCGCGGTCTGCCGCCAATGCCTCGCCGGAAAGCTTGAGAAGAACTCGTTTGTACATGCCCTTTGAGTATCGCAGAAGTGGATCACACGGGGAAACCATTGCCGGCTCATTCCATTGCCTCAAATAAGGCATGCTAGGCTGGTGCTCTAGATCCTTATGAAAACTGGGACAATTGGGCCTTGGATTTTTCTTTCACTCGTTGTATTCGTATTGTTTTGCATGGGAGGCGTGACCCTCGCGCAATCCCCCCAAACCACCTGGACTCACAAGTACGATCTGGGCATGTTTGGCGAGTATTCTCCGACTTCTTCGCATATGTTGCTCGGTTATGCGCGGCAGAGAGAACTCGTTGGAATCGGCGGTTCACTCGCGTGGCGCCTGATGAGACGGGATTCCTTTCAACTGGCCTATCTGGTTGAAGTCCGCCCAATGTTGATGGAGAGCGATCCGACGCTGGTCGGCATTACCAATCCACAACTCGGGACTTTTCAGTTTGTTCCGCCGCTGGTTGTGGTCGATCCGATCAATCCAGTCTTGTTTGCCGTTTTTCTGCCTGGCGGAGGCGCCCAGAACTACCCGTTTACTCCCACCTATTCGCGGCGTTGGACCTATACAGGCGGCGCCAGCCCTGTCGGTTGGAAGCTGAATGGCTTCACGCATCGGCGAATCCAGCCGGAGTTCATGGGCAATGGAGGATTCTTGATTTCGCCCCGCGACATTCCCGTTGTCAATAGTTCTTCTTTCAACTTTACATTTGAAGTTGGAGCAGGGCTGCAGTGGTATCGAACGCCGAGCCAATCGATTCAGGTGGAGATTCGTTATCACCACCTATCCAATGGCAACCTTGGGACAGCGAACCCAGGCGTGGATTCAGCGCTTTGGAAAGTCACCTACACCTTCGGCAGAAACCATCTACTCCACTGACCATTGGCAGGTATACTGCGGTTGCCATGCGCCCATCCATCCCGTTGTTTCTTGTCCTGACCGGTATTTGCCTACTTACGCTCACCATCCACGCCCAGACCGGAGCGCACGCCGCACTTGGATCTGTACCTCTTCTAATCGTCGTTAACCAGGGCGATAAAGATATCAGCCTGGTGAATACCGCGACCGAACAGCAAATCGCGACCATCCCCGAAGACGTGACGGTCATGCACGGTCATGAAGCCGCTGCATCTCCTGACGGCCGCATCGCTTACGTTCCCATTTATGGCAACGTAGGCGTCGGCAGGCCGGGGCTCAATGGCCACGAGATGCTGGTCATCGACCTGCACTCGCGCAAAATTATTGGCCATGTCGACTTCGGCCACGGCGTCCGTCCTCATTGCGTGATTTATAACAAGCATGACGGGCTGCTTTACGTGACCACCGAACTCGATGATGATGTGACGCTCGTCGATCCGCGCACGCTCAAAGTCGTCGGCGCCATTCCCACCGGGCAGAAGGAATCGCACATGCTCGCCATCTCTCCCGACGGAACCCGTGGCTATACGGCCAACGTCGGCCCCGGCACCGTCTCTGTGCTCGATATCAAAGCCCGCAAGACCCTCGCGGTGATTCCCCTCTCCGGCAATGTTCAGCGCATTTCCGTGTCGAACGACGGCAGCATGGCCTTTACCTCCGACCAGGACCAGCCCCGCCTCGCCGTCATCGACACCGCAACAAACAAGGTGAAGGCGTGGGTTCCCTTACCGGGAACCGGTTACGGCACCGCTCCCACAAAAGACGGCCGCTCGCTGCTGGTGGCCGTTCCGGGACGAAACCTGGTGGCCGTGGTCGATCTTGCCACATTGAAAGTCATCAACACGATCCCCGTTCCCAGCGCGCCACAGGAAATCCTGGTGCGTCCCGACGGCAAGGTCGCATACGTCTCCTGCAACGTGGAAAATCAGGTTGCCGTCATCGATCTTTCCGATTGGAAGGTACATAAACTCATCAATGTCGGTGCCGGTGCCGACGGTCTCGCCTGGGCCCAATAAAACAGCTGCGACAAATGGCCGATAAGTCTCGCCGCAGAAGAAAAAGCCCGACATGATGTCGGACTTTTTCTTCGAAATAAAAACCGCTTATGCAGTCGCCTTGATCTGGGCAACAGTCCAATTGGCATCGCCGACCTTGAAGCGGGCGAAGCGGCGCACCTGGATGTTTTCTCCCAGCTTGCCGACCTTCTGCGCGATCAACTGCGCAATGGTCACCGTCTGCTCCTTGATGAATGGCTGCTCCAGCAGGCAGACTTCCTCGTAGAACTTCGACATCTTCCCTTCGACAATCTTCTCAATCACTGGAGCCGGCTTGCCGGTCTGCGCCGCCTGCGCGCGATAAATTTCTTTCTCGCGTTCCAGGTCTTCCGCAGTCACATCTTCCTTGCGGATATACCGCGGATCTGTGGCCGCGATATGCATCGAAATATCCTTGAGCAGCTCCTGGAAATCAGGCGTGCGCGCCACAAAATCGCTTTCGCAATTGATTTCCAGCAGCACTCCAATCTTGCCGCCCGCGTGGATGTAGGTTCCCACGGCGCCTTCACTAGCTGTGCGGCTGGCTTTCTTAGCCGCCGATGCCATGCCGCGCTTGCGCAGCACGACTACAGCTTCTTCCATGTCGCCTTTGGCTTCTGTCAGTGCATTACGGCAGTCCATCATAGGAGCGCCGGTCTTCTCCCGCAGCTCCTTCACCATTCCAGCTGAAATTGTTTCTGTCACAGTCGACATCCTCTTATACGTCCAATCTTTTTTTCATTTGAGCTAGTGTGCGAGAGCGGCCTGAACCTCACAGTGCAAGGTCATCCAGGCCGCCTCAAGAACACGGAAAGTAACTTTAGTGAGCTCAGCTCGCCGGCAAAACTCCATCCAGCGCGCCTGCACGTACAACAGCAGAATCTAAACGCCGCTCTCTGCCGCCGCCGCTTCCGGCTCGTCCGCAATCGCGGAAACTGCCGTGGGCGCTTTACGAATTCCGCCGCCCAGCGCCTGCTCCAGGTCGACATCGTCATCGGCAAGCTCAGGATCGTACTTCGCCGCGTTAAAGCTGTCCGGTGTCGCCGCAGCGCCATCGGCAGGCGCTTCTTCCGCACTCGCTGTCACGCCGGCCAGTTCCGCTTGCTGCTTGTCGCCACTCATCTGCACGCCCTCAACAATCGAGTCGGCAATTTTGGAGGTGAACAACCGAATCGCGCGCAGGGCGTCATCGTTGCCCGGAATAATGTAGTCGACCAGCGTCGGATCGCAATTCGTATCCACAACTGCGACCACCGGAATGCCCAGCTTGCGGGCTTCCTTCACTGCGATGGTTTCATTGTTTGAATCGACAACGAACAGCGCGTCCGGCAAACGGCGCATATTTTTAATACCGGCCAGGTTCGCCTGCAAATGCTTGCGCTCGCGTTCCAGCTTGATGACTTCTTTCTTCGTCATCAGGTCGTAGCGGCCGTCGGTGGCCATCTCATCCAGTTCCTGAAGGCGCTTCACAGACTTCTGCACGGTCGCCCAGTTCGTCAACAGACCGCCCAGC
>DATJUD010000079.1:0-4253 GCA_035502695.1 Acidobacteriaceae bacterium | reverse complement strand
ACCCCACGTGCGGCCCTGAATGCAGGCTGAGCCGCTACGTTGATTCACCAATCGCACGCCACCGCGAGTATCCGCCGGGCAAAAATTACGGCCGCCGTTGTTTGAAGAGCAGGTGATCATCCGACCTCCGTGAGGCGGAGGAGGAGGCCTATATCCAGCGGGCCGTACAACAAAGTCGGCGCGACAGCCGCGATCCACCCAAATGCCACGCATATCGTATCCCCAAGTCCTGCCCTGGATGCAGGGCGAGCCGCTGCGCTGATTCGTCATGCGCGCTTCGCCCCCGGTGTTGATGGGGCAATAGTGCCGCCGGCCGTCGTCCGAGGCGCAGGTAATGTGCCGACCCCACTGCGCAGTCGTGCCGCTCTGTGCCCGCAAACGCGTGCTTGAACAGCAAAGAAGAGCCAGAATCGTCGCCACAAAAAAGATCTTGGATTTTGTCATAGTAGCCTTCCGCGGTTGTGTCGTATGCTGCGTGGGACAGCATATCGCTCTCTTTCACAGTCGGCAAGCTCCAATTTGAGCTCAAAAGATTCCGCTATGCCGGTCGGTGTTGTTCCACGATGTAGTTCGGAGAACGAAAAAATCAATCCAGGAACGAATCGTCGAGACGCATTCACAATCCGCCGCTACCCACGCAGCATGGAGGGCACCCCGCTCCATGCGACGGCTGCGACTGCTTCCTTTGGTTGCGGCCACGTACTTTATGGTGTCTGGCGGTCCCTATGGACTGGAAGATATCGTCGGCCAGGCTGGCTATGAACGCGCGTTGTTACTGCTTTGCATCGTCCCGGTCATCTGGAGTTTGCCGACCGCGCTGATGGTTGGCGAGTTGGCCAGCGCGTTGCCTGAAGATGGCGGCTTCTACATCTGGGTCAGCCGCGCTCTCGGTCGCTTCTGGGGATTTCAGGAAGCGTGGCTCTCGCTTTCCGCCAGCATCTTCGACATGGCGATTTATCCTGCACTCGCCGTCGCCTACCTCGGCCAACTCGATCCTGCACTGACGGCTGGCCATCGTGGCATTGCCTGGTCGCTGGCCGTGGTGGTGATTTGCGTTGCGTGGAATTTGCGCGGTGCGTATTCCGTTGGCCAGGGTTCTTTGTGGATGCTGTGGCTGCTGCTGACACCGTTCCTCGGCATCATCGGCTTAGGCATTTGGAGAAGCGGCCTGTTCCAGGCCGCGGGAAGCTCCGCGCATCATGCGAGTATGGCGCGTACGCCTCACGGCAGTATGGTGACTGCGTTGCTATTTGTGGTGTGGAACTACATGGGATGGGACAATGCATCCACTATTGCGGCGGAGGTGGAAGATCCGCAGCGCAATTACATTCGTTCGATGCTGGCGGCTGTTCTGCTGGTCGCCGGCAGTTATGTTCTTCCCATCGCCGTCGTCGCGTTCACTGGAATTCCGTCGTCGATGTTTGTCACCGGTTCGTGGGTGGCGGGCGCTCGGATTTTAGGAGCGCACGTCGGCCCGCGCTTCGCTGAATGGCTTGCCATTGCTGTGGTTGCCGGTGGCGCGCTGACAGGCATCGCGATGTTCAACGCACTGATGCTTTCTTACGCTCGCGTTCCTGCAGCCATGGCCAGCGACGGTTTGCTCCCCAAGGCATTGGAACGACGCATGGCCAATGGCGTTCCCTGGGTCGCGGTGCTGGTCTGCGGCGCTGCGTGGGCGCTCGCGTTGGGATTCAATCTGACACGCCTGCTTGAACTCGACATCCTGCTGTATGGATTGAGCCTGGTTCTGGAATTTGTTGCGCTTGCGGTTTTACGTTGGCGCGAACCATCACTTGCTCGACCCTTCCGCGTTCCTCTCGGTCGCTTCGGCGCAGTCACAATTGGCATCGCTCCCACTGCGTTGGTTTTCTTCACGATCTTCGCTGCGAGCGGCGATCACATTACCCCAAGGTTACCGGCGATTCTATTCGGCACTTTTCTAGCCGCCTTAGGTCCGTTATTCTATCTGTGCACGCTTCGTCGAAAACGCGCGGCGGATGATACAACTTCGTGATGCAGTCGTATACGAAAATGATGTGCGCGTAGACCGAATTTTGACGGAGAAAATTGCCCGCTGTCAATCCAAATCCGGCATTCAACATGCCCTTTCACCAGCCTTGGTGCAGTTTCGAAAAGAAATGATTTTGTGTCGAAAACACTGCTGCCTACCGGCACTTGAATGTGCTAGTATCGGCTTTCGCTAACGTCATCCGAACAACCCGTTCCGTGTGCTCTGACCGCCCCAGGCCGACCACTTTTCAGCGAGTATCGGACAAACAGTAGCCAACATTTCTCACGACCTTTGGCAATTTCAAGTTCGTCACATGAACATGGAGTTCGCTGTATTGTTTAGCTTCGAACGGGCAAGCTCCGTTGCAGATTTCTTATCTGCATCGGCAGTAATGCCGCAACGTTGAAAGTGAAAATAGCATGTCATTTCTCGCCACAGCTTCCTCGACCATCAATCCCTGGATCCGCATCCTGACGGCGCTTGAGAAAAAGATCAATCACCAGTCCTTCGATACATGGTTCAAACCCACGCGCTTCAGCCGGATTGAGGGCCGGGTATTGGTTGTCACCGTGCCCACTCGCGAGTTTGAACACATTGGGGAACGGTATAACGATCACATCCTGGAAGCCGTCGACCAACTTGGGCTGGAAGTCGACGAGGTTTCCTTCGAGGCCCTGCAGGAAGAAGCACCGCCGCCGCGAGTGCGCCAGGATGGCGGTTTTGCTCCGCAACCGACGCGATCTTCCAACCCGGCTCGCAATCGCTATAACAATAGCGCTGCTGCGGCGCCGCAGCAGGCTCGGTTCGATTGGGATACGGCCGCCCAGCTAAATCCCCGTTACACCTTCGACGCTTTCGTCATCGGCAACGGAAATCAATTTGCACGTGCTGCCGCTGAAGCTGTTGCCGAGCGCCCTTCGAAGGCTTACAACCCTCTGTTCCTCTACGGTTCTGTTGGCAATGGCAAAACGCATCTGATGCATGCCATCGGACATGAAGTGAAACGGCACCAGCCGCAAGCCTCCATCTGCTACGTATCGAGCGAAAAGTTTACCAATGAGATGATCAATTCGCTGCGCTACGATCGCATGTCCAGCTTCCGCGATAAATATCGCTCGGTTGACGTTCTGTTAATCGACGACATTCAGTTCCTGGCACAGAAGGAGCGCACCCAGGAAGAGTTCTTCCATACCTTCAACGCGCTGCACGAAAGTATGAAGCAGATTGTCATCGCCAGCGATCGGCCGCCGAAAGAGCTGGCGGAAATTGAAGATCGTCTGCGCAATCGCTTCGAGTGGGGCCTGATCGCAGACATTCAGCCACCTGATCTTGAAACCAAGGTCGCGATTCTGCAAAAGAAAGCCGAGAGCGAGCACGTCACACTTCCCGTGGATGTAGCTCTGTTCGTCGCTTCCAATGTGCGCACCAATGTCCGCGAACTGGAAGGTGCGCTGGTGCGTCTGCTTGCTTGGTGCAGTTTGCATGGTGTGGAGATCAGCCTCGCCGTCACCCAGCAGTGCCTGAAGCAATTTATCGATACGCAGGTACGCAAGGTGACGATTGAAGTAATTCAGCGCGCCGTGGCCGATCAGTTTGGCATGAAGATTATGGAGCTGAAGCAGAAAAACAATTCCCGCTCCATCGTCGTTCCCCGTCAGATCGCCATGTATCTTGCCAAGCAGCTGACGGAAGCGTCACTGCCGGAAATCGGTCGCCATTTCGGCGACAAGCATCACACAACCGTGATGCACTCCATTGCCAAGATCGACGAGCTGCGCCACACAGATACCGATCTGAATCGCATGATCAACAATCTGATGGAGCAGCTCAACAAATAGACGAATTGCACCGGCGACTCCGCTTTACCTTGCCCTGCAGGCCTTCATTTTGAAAGTCTTCAGGGCATTTTCACGCGTGGCGGAATCGTGCGCCGCCAATCTTTTCACCTGGCCACATCACGTAAAACAGTCCGCTGCTGCAATTAAGAATTCATTGTGCGCCAGGTATCGAAGCAGGCAACTATAGAAAAAGTTTGGGCTCATCCAATCCATCCGATCCTCCCGCCCGTACAGGCTGCAGGAGGGTAACAATGAAAATCACCGCTGAACCAGAAGTACTCACTCCAGAACAGGAGTTGAATCGGATTCAATACAATCGTGCCTTGAATCGCCGCCGCTTTCTTGCCGGGCTGGGTGCAACTGGAGTGGCCGCTGGGGCCGCCATCGTCGCCGGATGCGGGAGC
>DATJUD010000078.1:0-22715 GCA_035502695.1 Acidobacteriaceae bacterium | reverse complement strand
ACAACCTCCGTTGCCAACAAACCTTGCCTTCAGTGATCGATCACAGGTGAACTTAGAAGGATGTTCCAATCCCGGCGTCTCGATCTACACGGAACATACGCACATCCGTAGAGGAAAGTTCCCGTGGCGGAAAGCCCTTCGCCTACAATAATAAGCACGATGCTGCTCGAAGGAATTTTCCCGCCCATCACGACGCCGTTCTATCCCGACGGAAGCTTATACCTGCGCAAGCTGGAACACAATGTCGCGCTCTACTCTCGAACGCAACTGTCTGGCATGGTCGTGCTCGGCTCGACCGGTGAAGCTGTCATGCTGAGCAATGAGGAGCAGCGGGAAGTTCTGGCCAACGCGATCGCGGCTGCATCTCCAGACAAGATAATGATCGCGGGTATAGGTCAGGAAAGCGTTCGCCAGACCCTGGCCATGGCGGAGTTTGCCGGCTCCCTCCACTACGACGCGGTACTGGTTCGCACACCGCACTTCTATCGGCGACAACTCCATCGAACCGATGGCGCACAGCTTGAGATGTTGACGTATTACCGAACGGTCGCGGACAACTCGCCGTTGCCGGTGCTGCTGTACAACGTGCCTTTCTTTACGGCGTACGACATGCCGGTTGAGTTGATCGTGGAGTTGGCGCATCATCCAAACATTATCGGAATCAAAGAATCGAGCGGGAATGTGGAGAACATCGCCGCAATCGTCAAGGCCACGCAATTTGTGAAGAGAACAGTGACAGTAACGCCGACGTTTACGGCGGTTACAGAACGGATGCTCGCCGCCCAACCTTCCGGCTCCGCAGCACGGTTTGTCACTGCTGATGCGTTGCAACAGGGAAACTCGGCCGTCGCGGTCGCCGCTCCTCCCGCAGCCATGAAGACCCGTCAGAAAGAAGTTGGGTTTACGGTGCTAACTGGGAGTGCTGGCACCCTGCATGCAGCCCTTCGCGAAGGAGCCTCCGGAGCAGTCGTCGCATTCGGCACCTGCGCCCCACAATGCTGCTGCGAGATTTACATGGCCTGGAAAGAAGGCGACGAGGGTTTGGCTGCGGAGAAACAGGAACGCATTCGTGTCTCTTCCGGCATCGTCGGTGGGCAGATGGGAGTTCCCGGATTGAAATTCGCCTGCGATTTGAATGGCTATTACGGCGGCCGCGCCCGCCTGCCGCTATTACCATTGACGGCCGACCAACAACAGGAAGTTACACGGCTGATGGCCGACATTCGCTACTAGAGCGATTTCGCCCGTCAGTGAGCGTCTTTCCCGTGACCGCCGGCAAACCGAGCCGCCTCACCCGCCCCTGTCATCAGGGCCGAGGCAATCGAGCGACCTTTGTTACCGCCTGAGTCGCCGGCGCTCGCCGACGATGGGTTGGAAATGAAAATGACGGTAGCGCGGACAGCCTTGGACGTTCTGCCTTCACCTGTGCCGTTCCGCTGTTGCAGGGTAGGTACAGGCTCCCCGGTCGAGAGAGTGTCGGGTTGAAGCGGTACTCTTGGTGTCGCAGTCAAAGAGGCCTCTGACTGGTTGCCCGGCGAGGCGACCCCGGCTGATATTGGCGGACTCGCCACAGATCGCGTCAAAGTCTCTCGCTCCTGAGCCCGGATACGAAATTTCTTGTGGTATCGCAATCTAGGTTGATAGTCCACTAACGCCGGAACGTTCGACTGCGCGACTCGATGGGCATACGACAGTACGACGAACAACGACGGCGCCGCGCACAAGAAAGCAGCAAACAGCAGCATGCCTACACCGGCCCGCAATCCCAATAGCCATGCAGGGATTTTTGCGGTTTCTTTTAACACGGAGCGGACGCGAACCTTCAGCTGAATCGACGATCCTGCAAAATCCAGATTCCAGGGAGTCGGATCTTGTGCCGCGTGTAACCGTGCGAAGCGAACCAGGCATTCTGCATAGGTTGCGCGCCGCTCAGGGGAGTTGCGAACGACCGCCAGATCGCACGCAAGCTCGCTTTCCAATTCCATTTTCCGCTGGGCAAACCATACCGCGGGATGAAAAAACAACAGGGAACGGCAAAGACTGGCGACATTGTTGAAGAAGAAATCGCGCCGCGCTACATGTTGCAGTTCGTGGCGGAAGATGTCGGCCAACTCGCTTTCATCCTGTTCCAGGCAGATTGGCGGTAACAAGACCACAGGATGAATCAAACCAAAGGTGGCCGGAGAATAGATTCCCGATAGCACCAGCAGCTTTACTTTTTCTGCCCCAAACTTGGTCGCAATGGAGCGAAACATGGTCTCAATCGGATCGGGGGCCTTATAGGCAAATCGAAGGACCCATCGGAGGCGAACTTGCTTCTTGATGCGCACCAGCAGGAAATACCCCAGCGCGACGAGGTACAGACTCGCCAAAACTCGTTCGACAATCGACAGGGGATAAGCCCAGGAAGCAGGCATTTGCCATATCGCGACTGGCTCGGTGGCGGCCGTAGCATGGATCGGAAAAGCCAGCGAGGGACCTGGATGCGGAATAAAACTGAGAAGTAGCCAAAGCCAGTAGCCTCCGGCAATAGAAAGGAAGGCAAACCAGACTAGAAACTTTCTGCGCGGCGAAACGACGATTTTGCTGATCGCCCAACAAATGCAGAAACCTAAAAATGTCTTGAGCAGGAAACCTGTGAATGCCGCCACGATCGCGAGCTGAGTTTCTGGGTGCATCCTACCTCTGGCATTGTCGAATTGTTACCGCGTGTCTTACGATCTCCGGTGCACTAGGGGGATCCAACGGCACTAAATATTCTGTCGAGGAGGCGCCTTAACTCCGGCCACGTCCGTTCGGCTCATTCTTCTTACGATACTCCCGTATCTGTGCTTCCAGTTCATCCAGATCTTTCTCGTTCACCTTGGCTGCTTCCAATAAGTTCACAAATAGCCCTGTGGGAGATCCGCCAAAGTTCTGCGAAAGCAGGCTCTGAATCGACATCTTGTCAATTGCTTTTCGTGAGATCAACGGCGTGAAGACGAAAACTCGTCCTCGACTCTCATGCGCGATGAAGCCCTTTTCCTCCATAATCCGCAACAAGGTCTGTGTGGTTTTGTAATTGGGCCGATTGCGCGGTGGATGGGCATTGACCACATCCTCCACCGTCCCTTCGCCGTTATCCCAGAGGATTTGTAGCAGGCGAAGCTCGCTCGCGGTTGGCAGGTGTTTTCCTCGGGATACTCTAAATCGTTTGCTTATCATCTGCGCCACCACACCTGTCGGTGTCTCCTGATTCATTGTAATGACTACAGCTATCCGTGCAAAGTGAAGGTCCTTCCGGCCGGAGCGCCGCAGTTTGACTTCCATGTCTTAATAGGTTAAGACATAATCATGACAGTAACAAAGGAAAAGCGTACATCGGGTTCCGATTACAACGCTTTCCACAGAGTCAGGTTGCATTGGAGTGGATCGGAGCTACCCGTGGTCGACGATCAAGATATTCCTTTTTCCTATATCCTTTATGTTATCGGTGTTATCACGATTATCGGGATTCTTCTCATTGGTGGATTTTTTCTCTGGGTCCGCTAACGGAGCGGACAGAAGAGCGTCTTATACGATTAAGACCTCCAGCACGCGATCCATCTGAAGTATGAATCCAACCCTCCCCCCACCTCAACCTCGCTGTCACCCGGCCTTCAACGACGAAAACAATGAGTATTGAAAAAGCTTCAACTGATGTTCTGATCCTTGGCGGTGGACCAGCCGGCTTGGCAGCGGCAATTGCTTTACATCAAAAAGGCATCGAGGCCCTCGTGGTGGAGGCCATGGAACCCGCAATCGACAAAGGTTGTGCTGAAGGACTGATGCCCGACGCGCTGGCCTCTCTTCGAGATCTTGGCCTGAACATTACAGAGGATCTGGGACATCGTTTTGTCGGCATCCGTTTTAACAATCTTCAACATCATGTCCATGCAGATTTTCCCAACGGGATCGGCATCGGGGTGCGACGCACAAGATTGCACGGACTGATTGCCGATCGTGCCCGCGAAGCCGGAGTTGCGGTTTCCTGGAGCAGTCGAGCCAGATTGCTGGACAGTCGATCCGCTCTGATCAACGGAGAGAAAATCTCTTTTAAATATTTAGTCGGCGCCGATGGACACGCGTCCGGAATCAGAAAATGGGCCGGACTCGAGAGTGTCCAAAGGGAAAGTATCCGATTCGGTTTTCGCCGCCATTACAACATCGCTCCCTGGAGTGAATACGTTGAAGTGCATTGGGGATCGATTGGGCAGGTGTACGTCACTCCGGTCGCCTCTGACAGTGTTTGTGTTGTGTTCATCACCCGAAACCCCAAGCTGGCACAAGGCGATTTCCTGAAAACATTTCCTGCCATAGCCGAAAGACTTCAGGGTATTCCGACCATGTCGACATTGCGAGGCGGTATTTCTGCCAATCGGAAGCTTCGTCGAGTTGCCAATGAGTCCGTCGCCCTCATTGGGGACGCTTCCGGTTCACCCGACGCCATTACCGGCGAAGGTCTCGCGGTGTCATTCCGCCAAGCAGTTTCCTTGGCAAATGCGATCGAGCGGGGAAACCTGGAGCTGTACAACCGGGAGCATCAAAAAATTGGCAGGCTTCCGCATGCGATGAGCTGGCTGATGCTTTCCATGGATCGCTGGCCGCACATGCAGGGTCGCGCCATCAAGACATTGTCCTCGCACCCGGATTACTTTCGGCAACTGCTCTCCGTTCACGTCGGCGCGCAAAGCATGCAACATTTTGCCATGCGCCACGGAGTTCGGGTTGGCTGGAGCTTTCTTGAGGCGAGCCTGTATTAACGGAGAAAACATGGAAAGCGTTTTCTACAGGAAAACAGTTGGCAAAGGTATCGCCGTATGTGCTGTAATCGCCAGCTTCCTGATCTTGCCATCCACGATCTGGGCGGAGGCGAACCGGCAGGCACCCATCACGGTGACCTTCGATTCCGCGAAATCCTCCATTCATTGGACCCTGCAGGCCGTCCTCCACACCGCCCAGGGTACCTTCACGCTCGACAGCGGCGTCATTCACATAAACCCAGCGGAGGCAACTGCGGATGGGCTGATCACGATTCAAGCTAAGAGCGGACAAAGCGGAGACCGATCGCGAGATGAGAAGATGCAGAAGGATGTTCTCCAGAGCAATCAGTATCCTGAGATCACCTTTCGCCCCACCCATGTGTCTGGCAATTTCGACTTCACAAAGGACCAGTGGTTGATTGTGGACGGAATCTTCCATCTCCATGGCGCAGATCATCCGCTGCAGTTGAACGTCCACGTCATGCCGGAAACCGGCAACACGCTTCGCGCAACCACGCAATTCACCATCCCGTACGTCCAGTGGGGACTGAAGGATCCCAGTACATTTGTTCTCCGTGTCGGGAAAACCGTGGCTGTCGATGTCGATAGTCAAGCAACTGTGAAACCGTGAAACCTCTAAGGCGTCGGCGATAAAGATGGAAATCCTCGACGAAAGTGACAGATTCTATAGGCTCGTATGATCGACATTCGCGCAGCGTTCCGTCGTTCTTTGTTGCTGTTGCTGGTCGTGACTGCACCTGGGCTTCTTGCTCAAAAGACGACTGTTCAAATCCCCGTCGGTACTCCCTTACCAGTAAGGCTTGGCAAGCACGTTCCGTTGAAAAAGGGAGAAACTCTCGACTGCCATCTGATGTATCCGGCCTACGCGAAGAGCAAGATAGCCATTCCAGCAGGCAGCGTTGTGCGGGGGACTGTGGTGGCGCTCACTCCAGATCGCAGTCGGCGAATTCATGGCCGGCTCTGGGGAGATTTCACGCCCTTCAGTGTTCCAGTTGTACATTTCGATGAATTGGTTCTTCCCAACGGCAGCATCCAGAAAATTGTCAGCAGCAATGCTACCAACGGGGCGCCGGTGCTGCACCTATCCACGCCTGCCGCGAGCAAATCACGATCGTTCATCGCCAGACAATTCAATCAGCTCAAGCAGCAGGCCAAGGATATGGGTGCGCTTGTGGCCGCTCCCGGACGTAAGGATCGGTTAGTCCAGTTGCTGTATCGTCAGCTTCCGTATCACCCCCAGAGAATTGAATCTGAAACGATGTGGACCGTCACCCTGGCGCAACCATTAACTCTGACAGAAAATAACGCTTCCGAACGAGCGCGCAAAAATACCGCCATCGCTGCTGCCGTTCCGCCGAAAGCAGCCCCAAAATCGCCCTCCATCACTAAGGCTCCCACGAAAGAAAGCACGGCATGGCATTTGAGCGCATACCTGCAACAGACCATCAGCTCCGCGAAGCAAAAGAAAGGGGACACATTTGACGCTGTCGTTGCTGCGCCGATCTTTAAGCCCGACCATACCGTGGAAATTCCTGAGGGATCGGTTTTGGTGGGCACGATCACGCAATCCAAGCCCGCACGATCGTTCGGCAGAGCAGGGAAGTTGCGCTTCGACTTTCGCGAATTGAGATTTCCCGGCGCCGCTTCGCAGCCGGTGCAAGGCACGCTCGCTGGCGCAAACTCGGTCAAATCTGAGAAGCTTAAGATTGATTCGGAGGGAGGAGTCGAGCCGCAACCGCAGAATCGCGTCATCGTTCCCTTGGTACTCACATTCCTGGCCGGCCGTGCTCTCGACGATGACGGAAATCTGACGGCCAACACCGCTGTGTCTTCCAACGGTTTTGGAATTGTTGGACGCGTGGTGGGCATCGCCTCCGGTTCAAGGTACCTGGCGGCCGGCATTGGATATTACGCGGCCGCGCTTTCTGTGTACGAGCGCTGGCTGGTCCACGGACGCAATGTGACTTTCGAAAAAAATACTCGGATTGAGGTGACAATGGCCCCAGCCCGCAACGAGATTTCAAATTCGTCTGAGAGGCATTAATACCAATGATGCGTTCGTGCTCTATCCTGGCCGGCTGGATTTTAATTGGCGTGACCACCATGTGCTCCCACGCACAGAGTGCCTCGTTGCCCGCCAATCCACAACCCGATTTCTCGCAAGAACAAGTCGCGGGCTTGATTCCAACCAGCTTGGCTTCAAACAGAACCGTGGTGGAAAGTTCCTCCGATACGGACATATTTGCGAGCAACTCTTCCGCGAAGCCCGACGCATCGGCGCAGGAAACTCAGACGCTCTGCGGCATTACGAAGCTCGGTCGTTGTCTCCGCGACCTCGGGGAAGACGAGAAAGCAATATTTACGAGCCCGCTGCGTCTACAACCGAAGGATGGATATTGGCTTGCGCCGCTGGGGGCAGCAACCGGACTGGCGATCGCATACGATGCGGATGCGTCGCAGGCCGTCGGTGTGGATCCAAGCCGCACCAACACTGCGAATACGATCGCTGACTTCGGGTCGTTCTGGGCCACTGGCGCGGAGGGCGCAGGGATTTATTTCATTGGCCTGGCCAAAAAGAACCCCAAGCTGGCGGAGACCGGACGGTTAGCCGATGAGGCCATCATCGATTCCGGAACTGTGACCCTCGTGACCAAGCTGGCCAGCAACCGCCAGCGACCGCGGCAAGGAAATGGGCAAGGCGATTTTTGGGCTTTCGGCACGCAGCATTGGGAATGGGATTCATCCTTTCCGTCTGACCATGCTACGGCCACCATGGCCTTAGCACGCGTCATCGCCGGAGAATACCCCCATTGGTATGTCATGGCTCCTGCCTATGGATTTGCCGAGACGATCAGCATGGCGCGAATTTTTGCCAATCAGCATTTCCCGTCCGACATTCTTGTGGGCCAGGCTGTCGGGTTTCTTACCGGAAGCTACGTTCTCAATCACCGCTCTCTGTATCGGCCAGGAGCGAAGAAGACGCTCGCTAGCAAACTCATCGGCTCGGTCAATCCCATCGCGGACGTGCGAACTCGTACGCTGGGGGCATCGATGGAGATTCCGATCGGGCGGTAGTGTTGCTCTTTGACCCGCAGCCGCGATGAAATTTTCCTGAGCTGAAAAGCATCGCTGGATTACGGATGCGACTGGAACAGTGCTGCCAGTTTCAGCTTCAGCATTCCGTACGTGCCGTCTGAAAATCCGCCCGAGTTAATCCAGCGAATCGTTCCTGACTGATCGAGGAGCACCACATACGCTCGGCTCTCGTCTTTGACTGCGAGCCGCTGCCTCCAAAGTTGTTCATCGCGATACAACACGATGGTTCGATTTTGCACTGAAACAGGCATACTGCTTTTGATTCCAGAGATGGCTAACCTGCGAAAGATTTTTGGCGCCGATTCAAGCTGGATCACCCCGTACGTCGACACGGTGTCAGGAAAATCCCCGGCCAGTCGTTCATTCCACATGCGGGCATCCTTACCCGCAGTCCGGCTAAATGAAAATACCAGTACGGTCGGCTTCGATGCCGAAGAGTCCGGCAGCGTTAGAGGATGATCCGTGACTGTCCGGCCAGAAAAGGTGGGGAAAACAGATCCCACCTGAAGTGGCGCAGATAGTGGTTGGGCTGTGCACAACAGCGGCGTGGAAATCAAAAGTCCGATCGCCATTGCGATGCATATGGAGAAGCGCTTCATTTGTTTCAACCTCTCACAATTCATTAAACTTCAAACACTACTTTTTCGGGTGGACTTGACAGCGTGTCTTAGCGGATTAAGACTAAACATGGAACGACGTTCGCCGCATTACTCCTGCAAAACCTGCACGCCATTGAAATAAAGGAGAGTCAATGAAACGTATCACGGCGAAGTTCGTGCCGATCGGAGGGATTGCAATTGCCTTCCTCCTGACGCCACTTGCTGTGCGCGCGCAAACTTTCGCCGGCATTTCTGGAATCGTCAAGGATTCCGCGGGCAAGCCCGTGAGCGACGCCCAAGTCTCAATCAAAGATGTCGCCACTGCCCAATCGGCAGAAATAAAAACGAATACTGCCGGGGCCTACATGGAATCCGATCTCACTCCTGGGACCTACACCGTTTCCGTCTCCGCCGAAGGATTGACCCCTCAGACTTCTAACGTAACGCTAATCGCCTCGGAGGATGAGCATACCGACTTTGTACTCGGCACAGAAGCTCAGCAACAGCAGGAAACCCCGCCCAGCAAATTGCCAGCCGCACCGCAGCCAAATCAGCAGACTTCACCTGCCGGGAACGCGAATACTCCTTCGTTACAGGATCTGGGCTTTGCCGCCAGCCAGACCCAAGGCAGCGCGAAGGAACAAGCGTTACTTAATAAACGCACGCACATGCTGAAGGTGCATCAGACCTTAGGTCTGATCACGGCGATCCCGATGGTCGCCACGTTGATAACCGGTCCGCAGGCGAAGGCGAAAGGAAAAAATGGCGAGCCGATCACCGAGCCTACCTCCGCCAACCTGGATTTCCATATAGCTCTTGGTGGCTTGACGACAGGTCTGTATTTCGCAACTGCTTACTATGCGATCTTCGCCCCGAAAGTCCCTGGGGTGAAACCCAAGGGTGCGATCCGTCTGCATCGCGATTTAGCCTGGATCCACGGCCCCGGTATGATCATTACCCCAGTTCTGGGAATCATGGCGTACAAGCAAGAGAATGCAGGGGAGAAAGTGCATGGGATCGCTTCCGCACACGGTACCGCCGCATACATTACGGCTGCCGCGTATGGAGCATCGATTGTGGCTGTGTCGTGGCCAATTCACTGGAAATTCTGGGAGCGTTAAAACATGTTGCGTAAGAAACTCGCGATTGCCTTGTTGCTGTTTGCACTGCCTCTGTTCGCTCAAGCCGATACGCAGTGGGTTCTGCAGCAGTCTACCCTCACGTATCACATGTCACACCCTATGCATGAGGTGAATGGGGTGAGTCACGCGGCGAAAGGGAAGGGAATTTGCCACGCCGGCGAATGCAATTTTCTGATCGCAGTGCCGGTGAAATCCTTCGATTCCGGGGATAGTAATCGCGACCTCCACATGATTGAGGCAACGCGCGGAGCGCAATTTCCCATGGTCATCGTGCGCACTGAATTTCCCGAGGCGGACACTACCTCTCCAACCATCTATGCCAATCTCGAAGTACAGTTTGCCGGCCAGACTGCACACTATCAACATGTCCCGTTCCAGCGAGTCACGCAAGGCAACCAGGTGCGAATCACCGGAACAATCCCCGCAACCTGTTCCGATTTCAAAATTGTTCGCCCGTCGTTCCTGACCGTTCCGATCAAGAATGAGATTCCAGTGAAAGTGGACATGACCTGGCAGAAGATGTAACCCGGACTTGCTTCTCTACCTGTCATCCCGCGGCAGGTCTCAAACAGCGAATACCGAACGGCGAGCGCGGGAATGCTACTAAGCAGGTATTGTGGCCGTAGATTTCGTCTTCGCGCGATTCGAATTTGCGATGGCGAATGTCACGCAACGCGCCTGCATCGTATCAATCTGCATCACACAATCTCGTTCATTCTATGATCCATGAAAGGTGTACACTCCAAGTTTGGCCCCGTAGCTCAGGTGGATAGAGCAGCAGTTTCCTAAACTGTTTGTCGGAAGTTCGAATCTTCCCGGGGTCACCATTTCCCCTTCAATCGCAGATACAGACCACTGAACGCACGCACCAAATGTTCCGGATGAAATGGGATGTAGCATCCAAATTCTGGATTCTCCCAACTGTCCACCAACTCATATCCCAGGTCCTCGGCGGACTTGAGAAATTCTTCTTGATTTGCAATACGGTACGGAGATAGCGCTGGTCCCATATTGTGCAGCGTGTAGAAGGTTTCGAGTTCAGTGAACGGCAGCTTATTGATCAGTACATGGGTCGGCAGGGTGGAGAATTTGCGAAAGATTTCCGCGAACGTCGACTCGGGAAACTGCAGCGATCCAAAGGAGAGAAAAAGAGGGAACTCCTGTGCGCGTTGCAAATCAGTTGTGAAGGTGAGTTGCCGGCGCTCGTCTTGCTCCTGCGCCAGTTTCTCACCCGCCGCAACCACGGCCGGAACGTCGTATATAGTCCACTGCAGATTCGCCGGATATTCCAAAACCTTCTGATACGAGTAATAAGAAATGCCGAGATAGCCGCCAAAATCAAACACGCGAGGATTTTGCGGGAGCAGTTTTTCCAGCCAGAACAAAACCGGATAATCGCTGGAGCGAATCGAACTTTTATATCCCAGGAAGGTCGCCGAGGCAGGATTATCGTAGCTGTTGTTGCGGCCTGCGGGAATAGCGGCGTTGGCTGCGGCAAATGAAGGATACACGCCAGAAAACAAACGTTCCCATTCCGCCACGCGCATGAAATGCTGCTCATATTCGAAGCGGTGCCATTTGCGAATCAGCGGAATGGCGCTCTCTACCTT
The DNA here is from genome assembly GCA_035502695.1 of Acidobacteriaceae bacterium. Classification (GTDB taxonomy): domain Bacteria; phylum Acidobacteriota; class Terriglobia; order Terriglobales; family Acidobacteriaceae; genus JAKAAZ01. Next base: position 11,466 of record DATJUD010000078.1, on the reverse strand, counting down.
GTCGACGAAGTTTTTCGTTGTCGGCGACAGCAGCATCGCCTTCATGGCCTGTTTCATAGCACCTCAATGAAATCAGAAACGTTCCAGTCATTGTATGCGACCCTGCGTGAAACTCGTCGCGTTGTCGTTCGAGGCGAACCCCTAGCATCTCGATAGGTTGCACGCTGCGCATTACTGTGCCATGTTCAACTGAAGTTGCGCGCTAGCCAGCACTCCCTGGGTTGGCGTCGAGGCCTGCACTGTAATCTCATCGGAGATTGCGGCTGGAGGCGCCAGATTGGCGCACCCCAATACTGATCCCAATCCCACGCAGACGAGAACTAAAAGAATTCTGCCCCAGCCAAAGGTGTCAACGCTCCGTCTCGAGAGGAATGGCAACAGCATGGCCCCCAGCCCCAGCAGAAGCAGTCCTAGTCGCAGAATGGGAATAGTCTTTGCCGGTATCCGAACTCCAGCCACGGTTAATGTATGCGGATCGATGATGAGAGTAATGGCTTGAGGAATCGCAGGCTGCGTGGTGAATGCGACGATCGGTGAGCTGAATTGGCAGGTCGCACCGCGAACCAGCCCAACGCACGCAAGAGTGACAGTGTCTGAAAAGGTGCTCATCGGCATCAGCGCTATGACGGTCTGACCGGTCTTTCCCGCGGCTATATTCAACGCCGCAGGCTTTACTGTCATGCTCAACATTTTATTTGCAACCGTGACAGTTACGGAAGCAGAACTTGACGGTTGAAAATTACGATCGCCCGCATAGAACGCCGTAATCATATTGGGTCCGAGAGCGAGTTGGAGCGCATTTAATGAGGCGTGGCCGCTGCTGTCTAATGCAGCGGTTCCTATCGGTGTGATTCCGCTCATAAACCGTACCGTTCCTGTGGGCACGCCAATCGTGGAGGAGGATACGGTCGCAGTGACAGTTACATTCTGCCCAGCTTGCATATTCGGAGTGGAAGTCGCCAACACGGTTTTCGAGCTTGCCGGTGTCACTATGAAAGTTGTTGCGCCATTGCTTCCCAGCTCGTTTCCCTCAGGTGTATACGTTGCTGTTACGACATTCGATCCAGTCGGTGTCGAGGTCAGCTCGGTCTTCACTACGCCGGAACCTGACAGCGGCACGACTGCAGCTTGATTCCCGTTGACAGCAAAGACGACCGCACCGACCGTGACCGAACCGGTTGCATTGGAAACATTCGCGGTCACGTGTACCGGTGCTCCGTAAACCGCTGTGGACGGGCTGACGGCCACGCTCGTCCAAGTCACCGTGGGGAGACTTGAAATGCCATTTCCGGTCATCGCAACTGCCTGTCGCGCTCCGGCAGTGTTGAGTGAATTGTCGAGAATCCACGCGTCTTCCGTTTGTGGTCCGCCAACTTCTGGCTCGAAAGCGTAGCTGATGTCGCAGTGGTCGCTAGGCGCAAGGTTGCCGACAGAACATTCGGAGGAATCCGGACTCAGGACAAAGTCCGCCGGAGCGGGAGGCGCGGGAAACTGATCGATTGTGAGAGATTGGTTTCCGATGTTGAAAAGGGAGTTCGATTGTGCCTCGGAAACACCGCCGACTGTTTCCGATCCGAAATTGAGGGTCGGAGCAGAGTAGGATACGCTGCGGACCGTGTCGCTGCCTGGGTCTGACACCCACAATCGTCCAACCGAATCCACGGCCACCCCTGTAGGAGTTGTCAGTGCTGCCGCATTGGCTGGACCTCCGTCTCCCGCATCTCCAACCATTGCCGAGCCCACAATCGTCACTAGCGTGCCGCTTTGCGAATTGAGTTTGCGCACGCGTGCATTGGCCGCATCGGCAATATACAAATCGTCTGCGGCATCAATGGCGACGTCGGAAGGTTGACGCAGCTCCGCGTTTATCGCCGGTCCACCGTCTCCGCTGAATCCAGCGGTGCCATTTCCGGCGATGGTCGAGATCGATTGTGTGACCGGGTCGACGGTGCGAATGACATTGTTTCCCGTGTCGGCTATAAATAATCGACCGGCTGAATCCAGCGTCACGCTTTGCGGGTGATTCAGTTGCGCCTGCACCGCGTCAACACCGTCTCCGGAGTATCCAGCAATCCCTGTTCCCGCAACCGTGACGATCATTCCGCCCAAGGCATACACACGGCGTATGACATTACTGCCCGTGTCGGCGATGAAAAGATCTCCCACCGTATTGGCTGCGATTCCTGCTGGGGCGTCGAGCGTTGCGCTGGTGGCGGCACCGTTGTCTCCTGAGTACCCGGCAACGCCTGTGCCTGCCACTGTCGAGATAATTCCAGTCGCCAGGTTTACTTTGCGCACTAGATCCGCGCCGGTTTCCGCAATGTAGAGATTTCCCTCTGCGTCCAACGCGACTGCGCTCGGTTGCTCCAACGCCGCGTTGGTGGCGGGTCCTCCGTTCGCCTCGACCGGTGCGAGCGTGCCTCCGCCTGCAACAATCGTCGCTGCTGCTCCAGTGTGATTTTGCCAGCGCCATACAACATTGCTTGTAGGATCAGCAACGTAGACATTCCCAGCAGGGTCGATCGCAATTCGCTGCGGCGCCATCAACGCAATGCCACCGGAGACATCGGCACTATTAAGAATCGTCTGAATGATTCCGGGAGCCACGATCGCTTGGGACGCAAGACCTGTCCCGTAGAGCCCAAACGAGACCGACGCCCCGTTCGCGGTCATCTGCATGGCACCTGTTCGCAGGCCCGGGTACTGTGGCATAAACGTCACCGGCACCGCACAGATCGATCCGGTGGCATTGAGCGTTGTCCCGTCAGCAGCGCAGCCAATAATGTTCCCGATAGCAAATTCTCGCGGAGGCGTTTCTGTCGCAGAATCAGGCTGTGCTTCTGCCGCTGGAATTGTCGGAGCCGACAACACGGCGGCCGAATTGATTCGGATAAAAATTGTGTGTGTCGGCGGCGAGATGGAGCCAATCTCAGCAGCAGGGAAGTTCCATCCCTTCGAAATAACCCGCAATGCATTGTTCCCAGAATCTGCCATGTAGAGATTGCCTTCATGGTCAAGAGCAATTCCAACCGGCGAGTGTATCTCCGCGAGCGAAGCTAAATTGCTGTCACCGACGAAACCGGCTGTGCCATTCCCGGCAAGCGTTGAAATGATCCCGCCCTTGTTGATCTTTCGAATTCGATTGTTATCGCGGTCAGCGAAATACACCTGGCCTGCAAAATCGACCGCGATTCCGGCCGGGAAATTCAGTGTGGCCTGCGTCGCGACCACATTGTCCCCGTTATAACCGCCGGAAGCTCCCACCACTCCAGCGATTGTCATGATGATCCCGGAAGAATGGCCCACTTCACGAATCAGGTTGTTGCCTGAATCGGAGATGTACAGATTTCCTGCCAGGTCCACAGCAATTCCAGTTGGATGATTCAACTCGGCCGTCGTCGCTGGAACGTTGTCACCCGTGTATCCGGCGGCTCCGGTGCCCGCCACAGTCGATATGATCCCAGTACTCGCAGAAATCTCACGAACGCGATTGTCGCCCGCATCAGCCACGTAGAGATTGCCGTCACGATCCAGTGCCAGTGCTGTTGGACTATCGAGCGCGGCCTGAGTCGCCGGTCCGCCGTCTCCAATATCGCTTGGCTCGAAGAGTGTAATGGCGGGATTTCCGGCGACCGTCGTAACGATGCCACTCTCCATGTTGATAAATCGAACCAAATGGTTACCCGTATCGGCGATGTAGAGATTGCCGTGTGGATCAACCAGGATGCCTGCGGGTTGGTTCAGCAAGGCGGTGCCGCTGGATCCCAGTAGTCCGTTTGCAGCCACAGTGCTGATGTTTTCGGTTACAGCATCGATGCGTTCGATCTGGTTGTTTGCGGTATCCGCAACATACAGATTGCCACCACCATCAATGGACACTCCTTCAGGTTGGTTCAGGAGACTGAGCAATGCAGGTCCAGCCTCTGCCGGGCCCCCAGCGATCCCACTTGGCGAACCGGCAACGCGATTGATCTGCAATAGAACAGATACGGGAACAGGAGCTGCCGGCAAAGTCATAGGAGCCATCGCAACCACGATGGCGAGTGTGAGCGAGCGCACGACTCGCGCATCGAAGTGAGATGGAAGAAACATCGGGAAAGCCTCGCGTGCGTCGCGACAAACCGCACCACCGAGTAGTTTCAAGGTGCGAATTCGTGAAACCTACGAAGATCGCAGGGCTTTCGGCGGCTAGGTTTCATATCGGGACTCGATGGGTGGAGTGCCCGAAATGAAACTCCAGAAACACAGATCGTCAGTATCGTAATGTCCGATAACATGTATTCTGTAATGTCGATTGGTCGGAACCTAAGCCTCGTATTTGCCTGTGCTTCGCTCTTGAAACTGCTAGGCTAAGTTGAAGGTTGGATTCTTCCCCGTCATGCCTCATTTCCCTATTGCAACTTCCGTGCTGACCGATGCAGTCCAGCGGCGCGTATTTCCCGGAGCGGTATTCGGAGTGCTGCATCCTGACGAACAATTCGTCGTGGAATCCATCGGCAGGTTTACCTACGAGCCGGATTCACCACCCATACAGACGGACACTATTTTTGACATGGCCAGCGTCAGCAAAGCGATGGCGACCACTTCCGTGGCAATGCTTCTTTGGGAACGTGGCCAGTTGGATCTGGATGAGCCTTTGGCCAGACGAGTTCCCGAATTTCTGGCATCCAATTCCGAATTTGGATCTCTGACGGCTCTTCGGCCGCGGGTGACGCTACGCATGCTTCTGGCACATTGCTCGGGCCTGCCCGCCTACGCGCCGCTCTATAAAACCTGTGCGACCGGAACGGACCTGCTCGAAGCTTGCCTGCACATGCCTCTCGAGGCGCCTCCAGAGACGCAAGCCGTCTATTCCGACATTGGGTTCATCCTGCTCGGCCATCTGTTGGAGCAAGTCGCCGGTGAGCGACTGGACAGCTTTTGCCAACGAGAAATCTTCGCGCCTCTCGGAATGAGCTCTTCGATGTATTGTCCTCCCGCGGACCTCCGACCCACCATTCCACCGACAGCCGACAAGGAAAACATGCGTCATCGAATTCTTCAAGGAGAAGTTCACGACGGCAATTGTTGGAGACTCGGCGGTGTCAGCGGGCACGCCGGGCTATTCTCAAACGTGCCCGACACACTTCGCCTGGCAGATTGTCTGCTCAATCGCGGACGCAACATTTTCCAACCGGAAACAATTTCACAATTCACTACGCGGCAGCAGATGCCACCGTCTTCTGGATGGGCGCTGGGCTGGGATACGCCGACCGCCCCTTCTTCGTCAGGAACGCTATTCAGCGCGCATTCTGTAGGTCATCTCGGCTATACGGGTACTTCGCTATGGATTGATTTCGACAAGCAGGTGGCGATCGTTCTGCTGACCAACCGTACTTATCCTGGGGATGATGCGGCTGCTTCTGAAGCGATAAAAAGCGTTCGACCAAGATTCCACGATGCCCTCATGCGGGAGCTTGGCTGGGGTGCAATCGCGAATTCTTCCCCCGTGGCCCGCGCCGAATAGCTGCTGCGCTGGGGGCGCATGAGGCGATACAATCGAAGAGGAAGAGTCGCACCTGAGGTGGTTTTTGAAGCTTATGGGAAATGCAACGAACGCGATCGATACACCCACCACTCGCGCTGATAATAATGGGAAAGATTCGATCTCTCACTTAGAGTCACTGACAACGGAAAGTGCGAACCAGGCTTCGCAGGGCTTTGATACCAAGTCCGCACTGGAAATTGCACGCATCATTAACCACGAAGACGCCAAGATTGCAGCCGCGATCAAGCGGTCTTTGCCGGAGATTGCTGCCGTCATCGACAATGTTGCCCGATGTTTACGCGATGGCGGACGCCTCATTTACGTGGGCGCAGGTTCCAGCGGACGCATCGCTGCCCTGGACGCATCGGAGATCCCGCCGACCTATTCCACATTGCCTCAGACCGTGCAGTACATCATGGCCGGAGGACCGAAAGCACTCGCCTCCTCCATGGAAGCCAACGAAGATTCTCGTGAGCTGGGTCAGCGCGATATCGCCCGTCGCCGCCCAACCCGCAAAGATATCGTGATCGGAATTTCAGCCAGCGGTCGCACTCCTTATGTTGTCGCCGCGTTGGAGTATGCAAGAGGGCGCGGCTCGAAAACAGCAGCCGTCACCTGCAACTACAATTCTGAGCTGACAACCGTCGCTGACGTGACAATCGTTGCCGAAGTCGGACCGGAAGTTGTTCTCGGTTCCACTCGCATGAAGGCCGGCTCCGCGCAGAAAATGATTCTGAACATGATCACCACCGGCGCCATGACCCGCCTTGGCTATGTGTACGAAAATCTGATGGTGAACGTGCATATGAAGAACTCCAAGCTGGTCGAGCGCGGGCTTCGCATTCTGAAGCAGGCGTGCAACGTGGACCAGGAGACGGCTGTTCGCACCATGAAGGCCGCGGGTAAGAGTGTGCCCATCGCCATGGTGATGTTGAAAGCCGGGGTCGACAAACAGGAAGCGGTTCGCAGGCTGGCGAAGTCCGACGGCAATGTGCGCCGCGCGATTGAAGACACCACCCTTGAGCTGTAGCGCTCAAAAAGATGCGTTGACGCTGCTGATACCCTGCGCTGCAAAGATAAAAATGCATGGTTAGATGGATCCATGGATAAGTTTGTCATTCGCGGTGGCACACCGCTTCGAGGCACAATCCGCATCAGTGGAGCTAAAAACTCCGCTCTACCCTGCATGGCCGCGGCCATCCTGACAGAGGATGAAGTCACTCTGGAAAATATTCCGGATGTTCGCGACATTGAAACCGAACGCAAGCTGCTGGTTTCGATGGGTGCCGAGGTTGAATTAGGATACGGCCGCGCCCATCATCGCACACGCATTCGTTGTGCATCGCTCGACCCGGTTGCGAAATACGAGATCGTCAAGACCATGCGCGCCTCCTCGCTGGTTCTTGGGCCGTTAGTTGCACGCACCGGCATGGCTCGCGTGGCCATGCCCGGTGGTTGCGCCATTGGTGGTCGCCCAATCGATCTGCACATTAAGGCGCTGCAGGCCATGGGCGCGGAAATTACTCAGGAGCACGGATACCTGGAAGCCCGCGCGAAACGCCTCCACGGCGCGCACATTGTATTCGACAAAATCACCGTGACGGGAACCGAAGACGTGCTGATGGCGGCCGTGCTTGCCGACGGTGAGACCTGCATGGAAAATTGCGCCTGTGAGCCGGAAGTCACGGACCTGGCAAAAATGTTGCTGTCCATGGGTGCGCGAATTGAAGGCGCAGGCACAGCGACCATTCGTGTGCAAGGCGCTGAAAGCTTGCATGGAGCGAAGCATCGCATTCACCCCGACCGCATCGAAGCGGGGACATTTCTTGTCGCCGCAGCCATCACTGGCGGCGAGTTGACACTGACGAGTTGCAACCCGGACCATCTGTGTTCCGTCATCGAAAAGCTGAGAGAAGTTGGCGTGCAATGTGAGCCAGGTCCCGACTCGATCCGAGTTCACAATGGCGGGCCGCTGCGTAGCGCGAATATTTCTACGGAAGAGTACCCCGGCTTCCCTACCGATATGCAGGCGCAATTTATGGCGCTGGCCACGCAGGCGGAAGGCACCTCTCTTGTAACGGAGAATATTTTTGAAAATCGCTTCATGCACGTGCAGGAATTAATTCGCATGGGCGCGAACATTCGAGTTGAAGGTCGCACCGCCGCGGTGGTCGGCAAGTCTCCGTTATCTGCGGCCGCTGTGATGGCGTCCGATCTCCGCGCTTCAGCGTCCCTGGTGCTCGCTGCGCTGGTTGCGGAGGGCGAAACCATCATCGATCGCGTGTATCACATTGATCGTGGCTATGAACGGATTGAAGAGAAACTGCGCGGCGTCGGCGCAAAGATTCGCCGCATCGGCAACGTCTTCCGCGAGACCGAAGAGCCCGCTGCCGAAGTAACGGCGTAGCCAAGCGGTCTGAAGCTTGCATCGCAACAGCAGTTGAAACTGTAGGCCGGCCCTCATCGCCATGCAACGATTCCTCGCTCCATTCCGATTTGGCTGCAACGCCTTGCGCGGACACTGGCTGCATCCATGGCGAAGCCCCTATCTTCGCTGGCGTATCGAAACCTATTCCGGCATCCCCGCCAGCACAATCAATGCCCGCATCTTCTGGCAATTTTTCTTCGCAGAAAAAGGCAATCTGCTCCACTTTTTGCTGTGGACAGCAAAATTGGAATCCTACAAAAACAATTGAGAGGGTTGAATGGTTCGCTACGGCATTCTGGGATTTGGATTGCACGGGGGGAAGCGTCTTGTACCAGCATTTGCCGGCGCGAAAAACTCTAAGCTGACCGGCATCTGGCGCAGAAATCTCGATAAGGCCAAGGCCAACGCCAATGATTACGGCATCGACACCGTCTTCGCCACGGCGGAAGAGCTATGCGCGTCTCCGAACGTTGACGCAGTGTTCGTGACGTCGCCGGATGCGCTCCATATGCACGATAGCTTGTTGGCCATGTCGCGCAACAAGGCTGTGATATGCGAGAAGCCGCTGGCGATGAGCGTCGAAGAAGTGGAACAGATGCTGTTGGCAGCAAAGAAAGCCAACGTTCTCTTCGGAGTCGCGCAGAATTTTCGCTACAACCGCAGCGTCGATTTGATTCGCGAATGGGTGCAGGCGGGCAAGGTCGGCAAGCCCGTTTTCGCGACATCCCATTTTTATTTTCTGAGTGCTGAAAGCCAGCGTGGATGGATCTACGATCCTTCCCTCGCCCGTGGCGGTCCCATTGGAGATGTCGGAATTCACTGCCTCGACGTACTGCGATATATTCTGCAGGATGATATCACTGCAGTCACCACGCTTGCCCATCGCGATGCAAAATCTGGCGGTGTCGAAGCCAGCGCTGCGCTTTCCATGGATTTTCGCAGCGGAGCAATTGCTTCTATCCTGGTCAGCTTTCGCTCGCCGTATCGATCCCTGGTTGAAATTGTCGGCGAGACCGGCGTGATCCGCAGCGAAAATGGCTTGACTGTTTCCGGCATGGTCGACGTGCAGTTATTGCAGAGTGGCAAGATCCTCGACAGCAAGCAAGTCACAAATGCGGATGCATACTGCCGCATGCTCGACGGATTCAGTGATGCCATTGAAGGTCGCGGGAGCTATCGCGCACCGGGCGAGGATGGTTTGAACAATCAGCGTGTGCTCGATGCCGCGTATGCCAGCTGGGAGTCAGGTCGGAAAGAAACTATTTCGTAGAGTTCGGCGAGTTTTTATCTAGGCGGAGTTCAATTTCCTGTTCGTCGCCGCGACGCGCCCGCATCACAAAGACGATGCTCCCCAACACTACCGCAGCGCCTGCAATCATCGTCCACGGCACCGGCTCCAGCATAAAGACCGCCCCTTCGGCCACCGCAAGCACCGGAACAACCAGTTGCAGACTCGTGAGCTGGTAGGCCTCAATCCGTTGCAGAAGCCAGTAATACAGCGTGAAACTCAACGCACTGGCGAACACGCTCAGGAAGACTAGCGCGACAATCGCCTGCGTACTCCAAGTCGAAGTTCGACCACGCTCGAAGACCATGCTGGCCAGGGCCAGCCAGATGCCACCCAGGAAAAACTGAATCGCTGTGCTGACAAACGGATGCACGCCTGCCAGCGCTTCTTTCGCGTATACCGAGGACGCGGCGTACATCGCGACCGCAAGCAACACAGCGACCGCACCGACGGCTTGCCACAATGAAGTCGAAATCGCGCCGGACATCACCAACCCCAGTCCACCCAGGCCGACGATCATCGCTTCCCACGCTCGCCGTGGAACCGAACGGCCCGCCATCCACGGCGTCAGACACGCCGTCATCAGTGGCATCGCACCAAAAATCAGCGCCGTCAAACCGGATGAAAGTCGCTGCTCTGACCAGAATGTTAGTGCGGACGGTACAGCAATCATGCTCAGGCTGAGCAGCAACGTGGCCCGCAGTCCACGACCGGTCGGCCAAGGCATTTTTTTCCATTGAATGATCGGTAACAGGATGACGGAAGCTAATAAGAAGCGCAGCGACGCGCTGTGCATGGGCGGAACAGCGACGACAAGAACGCGGATTGCCATCCATGTGCTGCCCCAGATGACGGACAGCGCGACCAGGCCGAGAATGATCCGAGGTTTCATGCGGAGAGAACAGCCAGGTTTCCGGAAACAGAAAAGCGGACTGCTTCATCACAGCCCGCTTTTCAATCATCAAAACAATGCTAGCGTCGACCGCCGCCACCAGGCCGACCACCACCGCCGGGACGCCGACGACGACGATTGTTGCCGCCACCCGGACCACGACCGCCGGGTGAACTGGGAGGACGAGGACTATCGGCTCGATTGAAGTTGGGCGTATCGGAAGGCTCGCCGCCTTCATCGTCGAAGTCGTCGCCGCTTTCCAAAACAATCGTGCTGCCGTTGGAGGAAGGTTGACGCTCCCCTGCCGCAGCCACATCTCCGACATGACCGCCGGAAGCATTTGGATCCGGCAAGCCCAGCTTGATGCGCTGCTCTTTCAGCACGGCCTTGCGAGACAGCTTGATGCGATTGCCTTCGATGCCCAATACCTTCACCAGCACCTGATCGCCGTCGTTCAGCTCGTCCGTAACTTCGTGGACGCGATGCTCGGCAATTTCGCTGATGTGCAGCAGGCCATCCGTTCCTGGGAAGATTTCGACAAACGCGCCGAATTCCGCCAGACGAACCACCTTGCCAAGGTATGTCTTGCCAACCTCGGGCACAGCGGTTAGGTTGCTGACCGTTTCAATCGCGCGGCGCAGACCATCGGCATCGGAAGAAGCAATATTTACCTTGCCGGTGTCGTCGACATCGATCTTGACGCCGGTCGCTTCGACGATTCCGCGAATGGTTTTTCCGCCCGGCCCAATCAGATCGCGAATCTTGTCGACTGGAATCTGCAGGGTGTGGATCCGCGGCGCAAACTCAGACTTCTCCGTGTTCGCTTCTCCAATTACCGCATCCATTTTGTCCAGCAGGAAGAATCGCCCCGCACGAGCCTGTGCCAGTGCTTCGCGCATGATCTGTCCGGTAACGCCGCCAATCTTAATGTCCATCTGCAGCGCGGTAATTCCATTGCGTGTTCCGGCAACCTTAAAGTCCATGTCGCCGTAGTGATCTTCAGCACCGGCAATGTCAGTCAAAATGGCGTAATTCTCGCCTTCCTTCACCAGACCCATCGCAATTCCAGCGACCGACGACTTCAATGGGATACCCGCATGCATTAACGCCAGGCTGGCGCCGCATACGCTTGCCATGGAAGAAGACCCGTTTGATTCCAGAATGTCGGACACGATGCGAACGGTATAAGGCGATTCGGCCTCGCTGGGCAACACCGCAGCAACGGCACGTTCCGCCAGAGCTCCATGGCCTACTTCGCGACGACCGACACCGGTCATACGTCCAACTTCACCAACGGAAAACGGAGGAAAGTTATAGTGAAGCATGAATCT
>DATJUD010000077.1:0-48996 GCA_035502695.1 Acidobacteriaceae bacterium | reverse complement strand
CACGCCAGCGAGAATGCGACATGGGGAAGCGAATGGGATTTTGTCCAGAGCCTGACGAGCAGATAGGCCATGACGAGAAAGATGACGATGGACAGGATGGATCCTGTGCCGCTGAGCCATTTGGTGACGTGAAGTCCGCGGACATTGAGAGCGAAGACGAGCAGGCAAAGGAACACGGTGAGCGATAGCGCAAAGGCTTTGCTGGTGCCCAACCATGCACCGTGCGTGCCAGCGCCATAGGCGAGGCCGCTGGCGACTTGCGAGCCGAACGAGGCGTACCAGCAGATGATGTAGAGGGAAAAGCTCCAACCGGCCATGTAGCCGGCGAAGGGGGAGATGCCTTGCTTGACCCACTGATAGACGCCGCCTTCGAGAGGAATGGCGCGGCTGAGACGAATGACGACCGCGGCCTGAGGCAGATAAAAAAGAGTGATGGCGAGCAGCCAGAGGACGACCTGGGAGCGACCTTGCTTGGCGGCAAAGCCGGAAACATTGAGGCCCACGACGACCAGAATCTGCATGAGGACGAGATCACGCAGTTGCAGTTCGCGTTTGAGCCCATGATTTTCGACAGCCATGAGCCATGCTACATGATGGATGCGGTCATTTCGTGCGCACGAGGATTAATGCGCGGGAGGATGAGGCTGTGGAGTTCGCACAGGGATTATTCCTTGTCAGAGTAGCCGATGAATTTGTTGGCCCAGCGGATGAAATATTTCATGTTGGGCGCGTCGGTGTGGCCGCCGTCATCCTGGCGCCAGGCGAGCTTGCCGCCGAGCAGACCATCGTTGACCGGGGGCATGGGGGCGGTGCGGTAATTGAAGTCATCGGTGCTGAGACCGGGAGCGCCGAGTAGAGTCCACACGGGACTGGCGGCGACGGCGGCTATCCAGCTGCCGCGCTGATCGAGCCACTGGGCATCGCCTTTTTCTGGAATGCCGTAGCTGACGAAGGTGAGGCGAGGGGCGCAGAGGGCAAGCAGTTCGTTCGAGTCGACGGGGATGTCGCTGGGATTCATACTGCCGAACGTGGCTTTGGATGCGCCGTACTTGAGGAAGTTGCCGGCCATCCAGTGATACTCGCCGGTGCCGGTCAGGTTCTCGACGGCTTCGCCAAAATTGCGGCGGAGGGGCGTTGCTCCACCTTTACCGGAGGAGCCGATGAGCACCATGGCGAAGCGGGGATCGTAGGCCATGGTGACGAGCGCGGCTTTGCCGTAGCGAGAGACACCTTCAATGCCGACGTGTTTGGCGTCGACGGCGGGATTGGTCTGGAGATAGTCGAGGCCGCGGCTGGCGGCCCAGGCCCAGGCGCGCAGTGCTCCCCATTGATTTGGTGTGCGGGGCTGGCCTTTGTTGACGAGGCCGATGATGCCGCGGGTGAGGCCGGCGCCGTTGTCGGCCTGCGCGGATTGCGGATCGATCATGGCGAAGCCCCAGCCGGCCGCAATCAACTCCCACGTGTTGGGCGGATCACCGTCGGCATTCATTTGAGGAAATTGAAATGGGACAGAGCGGACGGGGTCCCAAGCTGGATGCTGCGCGATGACCTGGGCGAGCGAGGGATCCTGTTTGACGAGGAGAGCTTTGAGGGCGGTATTGATGCGGGCAAGTTCTTCGGGCGAAGGTTGGACGGGAGCGGGAAAGACGCTGCGGCCGAACATCATGAGGACGGGGACGGGGCCGTTGGTATCGGCGGGGGTGACGAGCGTCATGCGGAGGTTGACGCTGATGAGGGGATAGGCGGAGTTGTCGGCGTGGCCGTTCAATTCTGTTGCGATGACGGGATGAAAGCCGACGTACTCATGTTCAGTGGCGACGACGGACCAGGTGACTGCGGGGACGTTTTTCGGGACGAAGCCGTAGACGTACTCGTTAAAATCGTGGACGATTTGCGGGCGACGCTGCTGCCACCACATTTTGGCGGTGGTGACTTTTTGTCCATTGTTGAGCGTGAGCGCATCGGGAAGATTGGGCCAGGGGTTGGCTTTCGACTCGTCGTAGTTGGCGTGGTCGGGGGCTTTCGGATCTCCGCTGGGACCCGGTCGCAGGGCCTGGATGCCGAGCTGGTTCATCATGTTCTGATGGTCTTGCTCGGCGGTGAAGGTGACGGGCGGCGGAGTGGACGAGTTTTGCGCGAGTGCCGGTGCGGGCGAGAGGGTGAGTGCGGCGAGGAGCGAGATGGAGGCAAGCGCGGACGGAAGGCGCATGGGGATTTGCATGGGTGACCTCTGGATGTGCTCGTCCAAAACGATTTAGTTCGGCGATTCATACTATCGCAAAAGCAGAATTGCTGTCGTGCGGAGCTGGGGCATGGGAGTGTACCTCAGCGCCTAAAGGCGCATTCCGGCGTCGGCTTATCGCTGGACTAAAATCCGGGGTCTGCCCGGAACTTCGAACGAGCGAGGCATGTGCTATTCTCCGCTTGTGTTGGCTACGGAGTCGGCTCGCAAATCGGAGATTTCCCGGCATAGCGCGGTGGTGCGGGTGACGCACTGGCTGACAGTGATTGCGTTTGTTGCGCTGCTGATTACAGGCGGAGAGATTGTGATTTCGCACCCGAGGTTTTATTGGGGCGAGGTGGGCAACTCGGGGACGAAGCCGCTGTTTTCGCTGCATATTCCGGCGTCGCGGGGAACGGTGCCGACCGGTTACAACTTCGTGATGCCGGATCAGAATGGATGGAGCCGCTATCTCCATTTTCAGGCGGCGTGGCTACTTTTATTTACCGGATTGATCTACGGGATTGTGGGATTCTGGACGGGACATTTTCGCAAAAACCTGGTGCCGGGTCGAGGGCAGCGAACGTGGAGCGCATTTCGTGGAGTGATGGCGAAGACGTTTCGTCGCGGACCGCCGGATGTGGCAGATGCGCGATCGTATAACGTGGTGCAGCGGGCGACATATCTGATTGTGATCTTCGTGTTATTTCCGCTGGTGATCTGGACGGGGCTGGCGATGTCTCCGGCATTCACAGGCGCATTTCCGTGGACAGTGATTGCGCTGGGCGGAAGACAGTCGGCGCGAACACTGCATTTCTTTCTTTCAGGTGCGTTGCTGCTGTTTCTTATCGTGCATGTTGCCATGGTGTATCTGGCAGGATTCAAGAGCCGCATGCGGGCGATGATTACCGGTCGCGCGAGTGCGGAGGAGGAGCGCCCATGAGTGCGATGTCTCGGCGAAAGTTTTTGCGCGCGGGTTTGGTGACGACGGCGGGCGTGGCGGGAATTGCAGCAGCCGATCGACTGGCGCATCGGTATGGACTGATTCCGCCGGATGGCGGGGGAATTTATGGTCCTGGGGAGACGCTGAACTATGCGGCGCAGCGGCTGTTTGCATCGCATGCGCCGGCACGGGAGTTTCCGCGAAGCATGATTTCAAAAACTCCTTTTGCGAATGCTGTTGCGCCGCAGAGCGATGCTTTCAAGCAATTGCAGGCGGGTGGGTTTGCGGACTGGAAGCTTACGGTGGATGGCATGGTGGCGTGTCCGACGCAGTTTTCGTTAGCTGATCTGAAGCATTTTCCGGTGAGCAGCCAGATCACGGAAGTGGCGTGCGAGGAAGGCTGGTCCTATATTGCGGAGTGGATTGGAACGCCGCTGAAGGGGATTTTGCGCGAGGTTGGCGTGCTGCCGCAGGCACGGTTTATTGCGTATTTTTCGATCTATCCGGATTGGTGGGACAGCCTCGACATGAGTGAAGCGCGGCATCCGCAGACTCTGTTGACGATGGGAATGAATGATGGTGATTTACCGGTATCATTCGGCGGGCCGCTGCGGCTGCGAGTGCCGCGACAGCTGGGATACAAGAGCGTCAAGTACGTTACGCATCTGACGGCGACGGACAGCATGAAGAAATTCGGCAAAGGTCTGGGGTCGGCAGCACCCGAAGGCGGGTATGCGTGGTGGGCGGGGATTTAGCGGTTGGACTTCGGGTAGAGCTTTCTCAGGGAAGTGAAACCCGGTACAGGTTTCTGTGCACGGTGGTTTTGACGTAAGCATAGTGGTCCAGGTCTCGACCGGGGACAAGGTCGGCGCGCGGCACGGATTGCGCACCGGGGACAACGCTGGCATCGGCCATGGGTTCGATTCCTCCAGGCGGCAGGTCAGGGAGGGTTTCGCCGGGGCCGAGAGGGATTGCGAGACTTCTTCCGGGACTGTTCCGCGAAGGATCTTCGACCGGAACAAACAGATAATCGCCGCTCGGCGACCAGATGGGGAGGCAGTAGCTGGCGCAGATGCGCTGCGCAGGGCCGCCATTCAGTGGGATCGCCATAATCGCAGGGACATCGATTCCTGGCGGAGCAGGAACTGCGGCGATCAGCCATCGACGGCCGGGGGAGATGCTCTGAAGGTCGCTTATGGAGTATGGAACCACCTTCGACCGGCCTGATCCGTCCGGCCTGACTTGCTCCAGGTAGTTGGCGTTACCTTCTGTTCCCTGGAACAGGACCTGACCGTTGGCGCCGAATTGCGGTGACAGGCCGCTGACGTTACCCACACGCGCGGGGGGAGAGCTTCGATCGAGGGGCGCCAGCCACAACTGAGTTTTTCCGCCGGGAGCGGGAGAGACATAGACCACTCGTTTGCCATCCGGCGACAGGTCGAAGCCGAGCATGGAAATTCCTGGGAACACGGAGTCGCTTTTGCCGGATTCTACGTTGGTGCGCCACAACTCCGGGCCCGATGCTTCGGGTGCGCGCTGCAGCAGGTAGTACAGGAACGTGTCGTGCTGGCTGAAGACAGGCGGAGACTCGTACTCCACGACTTGTCCCTCGGAGGTGAGAGGCCGCTCTCCCGCCGGATCGTGGATCCAGATGTCACTTTGTCCGACGCCAACGGAAGTGATGAGCGATTTTCCTGAGGGTTCGACGGCGAGGCCCTGGTCATCGGTAGGGCCGAAGGTGATTTGCTCGGGTGATCCGTCAGGAAAATGTTGCCGCCACAAGTGGCTATGACCGCGCAGGGCTGCGGTGAAGTACATCCAGGAACCATCGGGAGACCACCCAGCGGCGGTGCAGGCACCGATCGGCCCAACTGTTTTGGTGTGGGATGGGCTCTCAAGAGACACAAGGCGGCACGGCGCCCAGCCGTATTGATTCATTTCGACCACAAGAATCCATTTGTGATCGGGAGACGGGAACGAGTAGTGTGCCATGCCGCGTTGATGGGCTGGAAAGTAGATGTCGTGCACGTCATTCCCGTTGACGCTTGCAGTGACAACACCGAGATGAATTCCAGTCTTGATGCGGGAGAAGAGAATTTGGTCTGGACTGAGCCAACTAAGTCCAGCAGCATTTTTCAGAAAGAGGTGAGAGTCGCCTCCCAGCACTGAAACGGTGTAGGTGGAGAAGGTTGCATTTTCCAGTACCGTATAGGCGATCTGGGATCCGTCGGGGGAGAAGGCCAAGGCGTATTTGTCGCGTTTGTCGTCGGTGAGGCGTTTGGCTTCGCCGTCGGGAAGCATCTTCAGATAGATTTGGTCGGCGGACAAGAAGCCGTCGCTGCCGCGGATAAAGGCAAGCATGCGGCCGTCCGGGGATAACGCGGGAGAGACAGCGGAATCCGTAAAATCCGTGAGCTGGGTGTAATGGACTTCGCCCGGAGGGTGAGGGCGGGAGCGAAAAGCGACGACTCCAACGATCACAAATATAGAGCAGACGGTGGCGACGATTGACCAGGCAATCAGTTCACGTTTGGATCGCCGGGGAAGGGCGACGGGTGGCGCGGGAGCGGCAAGAGGCGGCCGGGGAAGCTGCTCGGGGGGAACGATGGGCGCGGAAAATCGATAGCCCTTGCCGGTGATGGTCTGGACGAAGCGAGGATTTTCGGAGTCGTCGCCAAGGGCGTGGCGGATTTTGCGGATGGCGGTGTTGATGCCGTGTTCGGTGTCGACGAAGACTTCTGTGCCCCAGAGGCGTTCGGCGATTTCGCTCCGGGTAACGAGCTGGCCATTTCGGGTGGCCAGCAGGATGAGCAACTCCATCGGCTTGCGTTCGAGCTTGAGGGTTCGACCGGCGCGGGTGAGCTCAAAGCGGTCGCAATCCAGCTTGAAGTCGCCGAATTCGAAGACGGCAACGGGCACTGGAAGGTTCCTCCGCGGGTGAAGTATAGCATCGGCGTTTGCGGGGATTGGCGCATCGCATTCAATTCCGGGCGGTTATTGCTTCACCCAATCTTTACCTTGAAGTTCACCTGTTCTGTATTGCCGATGGAGCGTTGGTCGAGCTTCACTCGTTGCCAGCCGGGAGTCCGGCGGAGGAGAGGCAAACCAATGAAAGTTCTCAATCGGTATTTCATGGCGGCGTGCGCCGCACTGGCAATGGCATTGTTGCTGGGCCAGGGCGCCCAGGCACAATGCGGTGTATCGGCGAAGATGATCCAGCCGATGGGATGGCACCTGCAGGGATCGGGATTGCACCCGATGCTGCACTTTGTAGATTTCGACGAAGGCAGTAATCACGAGCCGTCCATCGTTGGGATGTGGCATGTGATCTTCACGGGCCAAACCATGAACGGCGGGGCTTATACTTTGCCCGAACCGCTCGACAACTCCGTAGTGATCTGGCACCGGGATGGCACGGAGATTATGAACTCCTCGCGACCGGCGCAGGACGGCAACTTCTGCCTGGGCGTGTGGAAGCAGACGGGAAAACGAGAATATTTCCTGAATCACATTCCCTGGCAGGGCAATGATCCTAACGGCAACCCCGAGGGCGGAGCTCAGATACTGGAGCAGGTGACTCTGAGCTCGGACGGGAATCACTATTCGGGCAAATTCAGTTTCCAGGCGTACGACACGAGCGGAAATCCTACCCTGATGATTACCGGCACGCTGAAGGCGACGCGCATTACTCCCAGCACTTCATTCAAAGAGCTGTTCTGAGGGCTTAGAATCCGCGATCGAGGGGCCCTTCACTCTGCAGGAGAAAACTGCAAGGGTGGAGGGCTGTTGTTTTTTGCTGACTTGATAGGGCGCGCTGCTGAGGGTTTCTATTTATGTTGCGGCGGCCTGGGAGCGGCGGAAATATTGCGTGGCGGTTGGGTGCAGCAGAATCCATGCGATGAGGGCGCAGATCAGGCTATGCATCAGGAATTCATGCATGGAATGGAAGGCGCTGAGGACGACGTGGAATGCAATCCATGCAAGCGCCAGCCAGCGTGCCCAGTTGCGGCCGCGCAGCATGAACACTCCGCAGACGATGGCCAGAGCTTCGGTGAGTGCGACCCAGAGGCTGTCTGATTGCAGCGCGATGATTTCGTGAAAATGATAGGTGGAGCCCATGATGCCGACCGCGATGTAGATGCAGGCAAGAATCGTGATCGAGATGGGGCGTGGGTTCGAGGGCATGGCCGGCACTCCGACGGGATTCGCTGACTATACCAAATGTAGGGCGTGGCTTGAATCAGACAAGAATGGCATTGAAGGAATCTGAGGCGTGAGATTAGGCTCGACATAGAGATGCTATGTCGCAGTGGAAACGACAACAGAGATTTCGCGGACTGTTGCTTGCGGTTACGGTGATGGCGTGGGGAATGGCTGCGCCGATGGCGATGCGGGCGGCAAATCCTGTGGCCATGCAAGCGAAACATGCGAAGGCCAAGGCGGCCGGAAAGCATTCATCTGAAACTTCCAATATTCCTTCTAATAATCTGACAAGAAGTGGCTTGAATGGATGCCAGATCTACAAGGTTAAATCGCTTCCAGGCAGTCGCCAGTACGCCAGTGAGTTTCTGGAGACGATGGCGATTGATCCGCGGTCAAGAAGCTCCAATGAAGTGTGGGGGCTGACGGCGGACCTGGACAGCAAGGTTCCGGCGCAGGAGCGGGCGATTTATCTGTCGAAGTCGACGAATGGCGGGGTGACGTGGACGCCGATTGCGCGGCTGAGCCAAAAATATTTCAACGCAAAAATTTCAGAGGGATTGCGCAATGGGCTGGCGGTCGAGCCGGGCGGCAAGGACTTTGTGGTGACCACGCAGCTGGGTGCGTTCCAGGTGATCCCGCATGGGACGATGTCGAGTGCGGTGGTGCGACCGATTGTGGGGCCGCGGGTTCCGGACACGCGCCCGAAGATTCCGATTCCGAAGCATGCAGGGCAGCCGGTGCGTGCGGGTGTGGTGCTGATTACGGCGGACGGCAAGCGGATGTTGATTGGGTATGGGTATTTCGACTTGACTCCGCAGGTCTATATTTATCGGCGGGACAAGCGGGGCGAATGGGTGGAGGAGGGAAGGTTTCCTCGGCTGCCGAATGATCTGGATATTTTTTCGATGGCGTTTGACGATCCGACGAAGGCGCACCCGCGGTCACTGTATCTAGGTACGGGTGATCAGGCGTACCGATTGAATTTGGCGACGATGCAATGGACGCGGGTGACGGGGGTGGGGCCGGACTCGGCGATTCATGGGATGAGTACGGTGGGCGGGCTGCATATTGCCGCTTGCTGGGGCGTGTATAACCCGGTAACTCCGGATGAAGTGGCGCGGGTGACGCATGCCCGATTTTTGCTGCATCGGATGAAGGATGTGGTGGGGCCGAACATCCGGGCGTACGGGATTGAGGTGGATCCGCTGCGGCCGAACCGGGAAGTGTTGAGCGCGATTACCGGCGTGTACGTCAGCAAGGATGATGGGCAGGACTGGCGGCGGCTGAACGATCTGCCTGAGGGAGAATTTCATACGGCGCATTTTAATGAGGATGGAACGGTAATTCTGTCGGGGTTTGCGGGGACGTATATAGCGAATCCGTTTTCGGGGGCGTGTGCGCCGCAGTTGCTGCGAAGAGGGCAATAGGGGCATTTTCACTTTTTGTGTGACGCGGACTTCTTTTTATCCCACCCTAGCTACGCTAGGATGGGGCACCCGGCAGACCTTTCTTCGCCAGCCGGTCGGCTATCAGCCCGCGTGTTCCATCGGAGAAGACGTAATTTTTGACAACCACATTCTCACCCGGCCCAAATGCCCATAACTCGCCTTCCGGCACAGGGCCAAGAATACGAAATGTATCTTCGTCCAATCGCTCAGCAGATGCTGGCCTCCAAACATTCGTGCCCTCTTCCAACAGCGGAATGTAAATGATTTCGAGTGGCATGTTCGGACTTTCGCAGCTCGCCGCCCAACAAGGCTACGCAACTCAATGGAAATTAAAAACGTGGTATTTATCGTACCTCAGCACCTGAAGGCGCGGCGGAATTTGAACCCGATTCCCCGGACTAAAGTCCGGGGTCTACCGACGAGTCTCAGAAATCGAAGACTGTTCGCGTTAGCTTGCAGCGTGTGCGCCGCAGTTGCAGCGGCGAGGGCAATAGAGCATCTCTACTGTTACTGTGACGCGGGTTTCCTTTTATCCCACCCTAGCTACGGTAGGATGGGGCACCAGGATACCCACTAATTGAATCGACTTTATCTTCCCTTATTCAGAACAGCTTTCGTTTCAATATATTTTTGGTGACGAACCAACTTGTATTTCCCGCCTTTGAACTGATACACATCGGTCCAGTTCTGAGCTTTCAACGACATCTTTGGCCCACTCTCGTCCTGCCCTCGTGAAATCACCTCAATGTCGAAGTAGCCATTTCCGTTTGCGCAACTGTCATCGAAAATGCAACTAAATCGAATGGCGGCGGCAGAGCGATAGCGAACCGATGGTCCATCAATCCCTTTGGGATCGTAAGCTCCATAATCGTCCTGCTCGTCTTGTATTTTCCATACTTCAGCAACAGTCTTTCCGATAGGTGCCAGGAGCCACTTAGACCCGAAGGTGTAACCTTGGCCGCCGAAGTCTGCAGAAAGCAGAATCGCATATTGAGACGGACCGATGGCCACTAGATCTACAAAAGGCGGACCGCCCCACGACCCATAAAAACCAACGATCGCATTCGCTTTTTCCAGTTTCCACTCTTGACCTTGCCAGACAAATTGAGCAACACCGATCGCAGGTTCACAGGAATGGCAATCAAACCCCGAAGTGGCATGAGCCGGCACTGCGCTTGTAACTAGATAAGCTTCTTCAATTTTGTGCTTTGGATTTGTCCAAGTTGGAACGATCGCCATGAGGATAATTTCAACAGAGACAACCGAGGAGTCTTCATCGCAAGGCCACCAAGAGCCGTGCATTTTCTCGTTGTCAATCCTCTGCGCATCGGTACAAGAGAGTGTTGCTGTTTTTGTATTAGGGTTATAGCTTCCGTACAGCTGCTTCAGTGCTTCATCTTGTGAGAGTGGCGTTTGTGCTCTCAATATTCCGCATAAGCAAATCAACGCGAGACATACGCTTGTTTTCTTCATCGTTTTAACTCTTCAGCAAACGGAAAATTAGATTCTGGCTTGCAAGACTATACCTCGACGAGCGTTATCGCGTGATGATGGGGAGGACTATGTGGGACGGTAATTTTGGGGTGCAGTAGATGCGCTGGGTGGCGGGGACGAAGTCGGCGGCGGTGGCTTGATAGATGCTGGGGACGAATTTCTGCGGGTTGCGGTCGATGACGGGGAACCAGGTGGACTGCACCTGCACCATGATGCGATGTCCCTTGAGAAATACGTGGTCGTGATCGCGCAGGGGGATCTCCCAGTCGTAGGGATGGTTGGCTTTGAGGGGCTGCGGATGCTCGTCACTATGCAGAAAGCGGCCGCGGCGGACTTCCATGGCGATGGGCAGTTCATATCCGTTGAGTGAGTCGGTGTAGCCGGTGGGCTTGTTGGGCGGAATATTGTCGGCGCCGATTTGACCGCTTTCGGGATAGACATCGATCAGCTTGACGATGAAGTCGGAATCAGTGCCGGAGGTGGAGGCATAGAGCGCGGCGGAGATGGGGCCGGTGACGACGACATCGTGATCGAGCGGCGCGCTCTCAAAGGTGAGGACGTCGGGGCGATGCTCGACAAAGCGCTGATCGGCGACTTCCCAGGTGCGCCACTCGGGTTCGGGATAGGTGGGTGAGATGGGGCGCACGCGATAGGGCACGGGATTTGCCGGATCGGAAACATACTGGCGATACTGCGGACCGCCGGGAGCATCGGGCGAGAAGGACAACGTTCCGTCGGAGTGTAGATAGAGATTTGTCGGCTTGGAGTCGGTGGGAGGCCAGGTGGCGTAGCTGTGCCAGGTGTTGGAGCCGGTCTGGAAGGTGGTGACTTCCCAGTTGGGCTTGGTGCCTTCGCCGTGGAGATAGTAGCGGAAGAAGGCGGCCTGGATGTTGCGTCGAAATTCCAACGCAGTTTTGTGGCCGCCAAAGGGGACGATGCCGATGCGATCGCCTACGGGCGTCTGCCATTCGCCGTGGTACCAGGGGCCGGCGACCATGAAGTTGTCGTGATCGGGATCATGCTGTTGCGCGTGGCGAAAGATTTGCCATGGTCCCCAGGGATCTTCCTGATCCCAGAAGCCTGCGACGTTGAGATTGGGAACCGGAGAGCCGTGCAGCTGGTTGACCCAGGCTTCCTTCTTCCAGAACTCGTCATAGTTGGGGTGGGCCATGATGTCATTCCAGTAGGGAATGGAACCGTGGAGATATTTTGCGTTCGCATTCGTGAGAGGGCCGAGGTTGAGATACCACTGATAGGTGTCGTAGGTGTCGAAGTCGAAATGCTTGTTGGTGTTTTTGTCGGACTGCTCCATGACGGAATACTCGAAGGCGTAGCTTTCGCGCAGCGCGCCGTAGCGGTGCATGTCGTCGTTCATCCACTGATCGACGGGCGCAGCTTGTTCGCTGACGGCCTTGAGGGCGGGATTGGGATGGAGCAAGGTGAGGCCCGCCGTTAATCCGTTATAGGAGACGCCGTAGATGCCGACTCGACCATTGTTGTTGGGAACATTTTTCACCAGCCAGCTGATGGTGTCGTAGGCGTCGTTGGTTTCGTTTGTCTGCTTGGGATCGTTGGCGTCGTAGCGCGAGGTGAGGAGAAACACGCCTTCGGACTTGAAGCGCCCGCGGAGATTCTGCATGACGAAGATGTATCCGTCGGCGGCGAGTTCTTTCCAGGCGGTCGGTACCCAGTCGGCGCCATTTTTCGCGGCGGCCTTGTCGAAGTCTTGTTGCGTGGGGACGCCGTAGGGAGTGCGGGTCAACAGAATGGGCAGTGGCTGGGTTTGATCTCTGCGGGATATGACGACGGTTTGCAGGCGAATGCCGTCTCGCATGGGAACCATAAATTCCTGCACACGCCAGTTGCTTTGAATTTTCGCGGGCGTGGCGGCGGGAGGCGGAGCGGGAGCTTGCGACTGCGCGAGAAGCGGGCTCGCGATCAGAGAGACGAGCAAGAGGGCTGGGAGGGTCGCGCGAAGGAAACGCGCGCGCGATGGCGGGTCGAATTTGCGAGGAGGGCAGGGTTTGGGTGCGGTGAAGGAATTTTGGAAAGCCATGCGCGTGAGACCTCTTCGACCGATTGTATGGAGTGCGGGCGAGCGAGGGCTAGTAGAAACGAACGCGGCAAGCGCAAAGGAGCATTGTTCGTGTGGTAAGGGAACTCGAAAGCTAGTCGCAGCGGAGAGCGATCATGGGGTCGACTTTGGTTGCGCGTTGCGCCGGAAGCCAGGCAGCAAACAAGGTCATCACGATCACGACGGCGATCGCGGTGACGCAGGTGGCGGGATCGATCGCGCCCAGACCGTACAACTGCTGACGAACGAGCCGGGCCGCGCCCAAGGCGAGGGGAATGCCGACGCCTATGCCAAACGCCAGCAGGAGGAGCGATTCGCGGAGGATCATCCAGAGGACGGTTGTGCGGCGTGCGCCGAGAGCGAAGCGGATGCCGATTTCGTTGGTGCGGCGGACCACGTTGTAGCTCATGACGCCGAAGAGGCCGATGGTAGTGAGCAGCAGGGCGAGCACGGAAAATAATCCGGTGAGGGTGGCGATGAGTTCGTCATGCGTCATGAGGCTGGAGATTTGATCGTGGATGGTAATGATGTGGTGCACCGGCAGGCTGGGGTCGATCGACCTGACGGCGGCGCGAAGTTCGGTCGCGCTTTGTGCGGGATCGCCGGAAGTGCGCACCAGGATGGAGCTGGCGAAAGCATCCTGATTTTCTTCGCGCGGCGTGGGAGTGGAATTGGCAGCGGATGCGGGGGCGGGGTCGGCAAACGCGTTGGCTGCCGTCGTCCATGGATCGATCTGCGCCAAAGGGAGGTAGGTGGTTGGGAAGGACGTTTTGTCACGTGGATTGCCGGAGCGAGTATCTTTGGCAACGCCGACAATCTGCCAGGGACCCTTGATGTTGTCGTCGTCGATGGTAAGGATGTGGCCGACCGCATCGCCTTTCGGGAAGAAATGTTTGGCCAGGCTCTCGCTGACGACAACAACCTTGAAGCTGCTGGCCGTATCCGATGGCAGGATGGAGCGACCGGAAAGGATGGGAACGCCGACGGTCTGGAAATAGCGGCTGGAGACACGATCGATGGTGGAGCTCATGTCTTCCTTGGGCGCAGGTGTGTAGCCGGAAATTTTGAAGCTGGATTGTTCCGTTCCTAATTGGATAGGAAGAGTGTTGGCAAGCGCGACGGAACGCACACCCGGAAGAGCCGAGAGTCGATCGATGAGCTGCTGATCCAGCGCGGCCATTTGGGTAGATTTATATCCGGCAATCTTGGGGTCAAAGTCGGCCAGGAGTAAATGGGTTCGGTTGAATCCATAATCCTGCTGCTGCAGATTGCGCAGCGAGCGGAGGAAGAGGCCCGCGCCAACGAGGAGCAAGAGCGACAGAATGATCTGGGCGGTGACGAGCATTTTGGGCCAGAGGCGGGAAGCTCGTCCCTGACTGGATTGAGCTGTGCGTGCATTGGAACTGAGCGATCCGGCTGCGCCTGTGCGGGCGGAAACGATGGCAGGCGCCAGGCCGAAGAGCAATCCGGTGAAAAGAGAGGCTGCCAGAGTGAAGAGCAAAACGGTGGCGTCTGGAGTGGAGCTAAGCGTGGTGTTCGTGCTGCCCTGGCTGACAAAAGCGATGAGAGCGCGGGTAGCGGCAAAGGCGATGCCGAGGCCGATGAGACCGCCGACCATGGATAAGCTGAGGGCCTCCATCAAACTTTGGCGGATGATGCGGCGGCGACTGGAGCCGAGAGCGAGGCGGGTTGCAATCTCACGCTGACGCGTGGCGGCTCGGGCAAGAAGAAAATTGGCGAGATTGGCGCAGGCAATCAGCAAAACCAGAATG
The DNA here is from genome assembly GCA_035502695.1 of Acidobacteriaceae bacterium. GTDB lineage: Bacteria > Acidobacteriota > Terriglobia > Terriglobales > Acidobacteriaceae > JAKAAZ01. Next base: position 34,841 of record DATJUD010000077.1, on the reverse strand, counting down.
ACAACTGCCATGAGGATGATGAGGGAGCTGCCATACTGACCACGCATGCTGGAGACGCCGCGTTGAGCAGAGATCAGGGGAAGGTTGAGGCGATTGATCTCCTGCTGGCGCGCCGCGGAAATGGTTCCGCTCTCGGTGGCACGAACGCCGGCGTGAATCTGCTGATTGAGCCAGAGCTGGCTTTGCTCCAGCGCGGCTCTGCTGGTGGATGCGGCGGGACTGAGGCGCGCAAACATTTCCAGAAAATAAGGTGCGTCGGGCCCGAGGAAGGAAGGTTGCTGCAGGATGACGGACTGCATCATGATGGGGGTCCACAACGCGGCCGGATCGATTTGAAGCTTGATACCGTGGAACTGGCGGGGCATGACTCCGATGACTGTGAAGGGAGTGCGGTTGATGGTGATGGTTTTGCCCAGAATATCCGGATCGGCAGAGAGCGACTGACGCCAGAAATGTTCGCTGAGGACGACCACTGCGCCGCTGCCGGGCGTGGTGTTGTCAGACGGATTGATGGTGCGGCCGAACAGCGGTTGTGCGCCGAGGACGCTGAAATAATTGCCTGAAACGAGAACGGCGCGAACCAGAACGGCGGAGGACGCGGAGTCGTGAGCGCTGGCAGAAGACGGCGGTAGCACGCTGACTGTTGGTGCAAAACTGCTGTAGGAGGCGATGCCCTGGAAGGGGCCCGGATTGCTTTGCAGTTGATGCGCGAACGACCAAGGGAACATGCTGTTGACACCGAGATCGACGCCGCCGAGAATGCCCCCGCCGGTGGATGTGCCGAAGGTGACGAGTTGCTGGGGATCGCGCACTGGAAGGTCGCGAAGAATCACCTGATGAATGAGCGTGAAAATGGCGGTATTGGCGCCGATGCCGAGCGCGATGGAGAGCAGGGCGATGGCGGTAAAGCCGGGACTTTTCGCGAGGGTACGGAGGCTGATCTTCATGTCGAGAAGGAGGCTGTCGAGTGTCGATTCCCATCGCGAGGACCAGACTTGATGCTTGACGACGTTGCGGCTTCCTAATTCGACCAGCGCGGCGTGGCGAGCGTTTTCCGGACTCATGCCGGACTTTACTTTCTCGGCGGCGGAGGCTTGCACGTAGCTCTCCAACTCCTCATCGAGCTCGTTTTCAACCTGCTGCTTGTGAAAGAGGGACTTGAGCCCTGTCAGAATATTAGTCATCCATTGCATGGCGTGCTCCTGATGATGGCTTCGCCGATTTATAGTTGCGCTTCGAGAATGCGCGCGATGGCGGCGGTCTGGCGCTGCCACTGTTCGGTTTCGCGGGCGAGAGATTTATGGCCTTTGGCGGTGAGCTGGTAATACTTGGCGCGACGATTATTTTCTGTGGCGTGCCATTCGGATTTGACCGAGCCGGCACGTTCCATCCGGCTGAGCGCGGGGAGCAAGGAACCGGGATTGACGCGGAAGACGCCGTGGCTGATCTGCTCGATACGCAGCGCGACGCCGTAGCCGTGCATGGGTTCCAGGGCCAGGGTTTTGAGGATCAGCATTTCCAGGGTTCCCTGGACCAGTTCGCTGGAGTTGGAATCATTCTGACTGAGTGCGTCGGGTTTTGCTGGCATGCGGCGTGTCACCTCTTGATAATCAAGATGAGAGCATGGTGTCCTCTAGATTGTCAAGTGGAGGGGTTGGTGGGGTGAGCGAGCTTGTTATTCGCAGCGGATGGCCAGGATAGGGTCGATGCGGGCGGCCTGGATTGCGGGCAGCAGGGAGGCGCAGCTGGCAATCATCAACAGAACGGCAACTGAGACGAACAAGACCCAGGGGTCGTGCGGCGATGTCTCGAACAGAAAACTCGCCATGGCGCGCGACGCGAGGACGGCTGCAATCAATCCAGAGATGCAGCCGGCGATGGCAACCCAGGCATTCTGGCGGAAGACCATAGCGATGACCTGCGCCCGCTTGGCACCGAGCGCCATGCGGATACCGATTTCGCTGGTTCGGCGCGCGGTGGCGTACGCGAGTGTCCCGTAAAGTCCGATGGCCGTGATGAGCAGCGCGCAACCGGCAAAGAAGAGCGACAAGAGCGCCATCATCCGCTGGGAGCTGATCGAGTCATTAATTACGCTGTCCATGGTTGTCATCACAGGCGGAGGGATGGTGGGGGCGAGCCGCGCGGTGAGGGATTGCGCGGCGGCCGCCAATGGGGCGATTGGGCCATCTATACGGACAACGGCGGTATAGGACATCTTCTTCCACTCACTCTGAGGAATAGGGACATAAGCACCCGCAGGTGCGGCGCGTTGAATGGATGAATAGTGGGCGTCGCCGACCACGGCAATCACTTCATAGGAGACCTTGTCTCCTGCCAGCAAATGCTGTCCAATCGCATTCTGTCCGGGAAACAAGAGTTTCGCGGCGGCCCGATTGAGAATGATCTTCTTTCCTTGGGCCTTGGTGTCGGTCCATCGAAAATCGCGGCCGGCGAGCAGAGGAATGCACATGGTTTCGAAATATTCCGGAGCGACAGTGTTGAAATAAACTTCGCGATCACCTTTGCTGAATGACGTTTGATAATCCCGTGTCTCCGTCATCCCGGCCAGTGGCTGAACCTGCTCCCAACTCACGCTCCTCACTCCCGGCAAATGCCTAAGTCCGTTTGCCAACGCCTTATACAACTGCATCAGGGCAGCGCCTTCCACCGGCTGCTTGTCCATATTGAAGGAAATATTTATCAGTCCTTTTGGATCGAATCCCAAGCCGGTTCGATAGAGGCGAACCAGGCTAGTTGCCAGTAATCCAGCGCCGGCGACCAATACCATCGCCAGCGCCACCTCCGACGCCATCAGAATTCTGGGAATCATCCTCTGCCGGACATTTGTCGGCCGCGAGTGTCGGTCATTCTTGACGTGGTCATACAGGTTGCCTGCCGTGGCTTGCAGTGCGGGGACAAGCCCGATTAACAAGGTGGCCAGCAGTGACGTCGCCGCAGCAAAGAGGAATACTCGCATATCGATGGAGGTGTCGATGTATCCGGTGAAGTAGCCGCGCAGCATCATTGTGGTCAAGGATTGGCTTACCAGGGGTGACACGGCTAAACCCGCCGTGGTTCCCACAAATGCAAGCAGCAGACTTTCTACCAGCAATTGCTGGATCAACCGTCTTCGCGTCGCGCCCAGCGCTAGTCGTGTTGCCAATTCGCGTTCTCTCGCTGCGCTGCGCGCCATCAACAGGCTTGCCAAGTTCAGACAGGCGAGCAACAGGATTCCTCCGCACATGGCGAACATGGCCACCAACGGCTTGCGGAAAAGTGCGCGAAGATACGTAAAGCCCGTGGCGCCCGACACCGCCGCAAAATGGAAGTGAGTTTGCTCTGCGTTCGCGATCCAGTCCGCATCTGAAACCTGTTCGCGTACGACCGGCATCGAAAGCGGGATTAAGGCCGCGTTCGCCTGTTGCAAACTCACCTCAGGCTTGAGGCGTGCCATTACCTTCAGCCAATTGGCGTGGATGCCGCCGCCCGTCATGTTGAAGGGCGCGTCGAGGATGGGCTCGGTGGAAAGCGGCACATAAATTTCGGGCCTCTGCGTTGGATCGACGCCGAAGAACCTTTTTGGCATCACTCCGACCACCGTGAACGGCACGTTGGCGATGATGAGTTTGCGACCGACTACATCTGGGTTACGGTTAAACCAGCGCTGCCAGAAGCTCTCACTGATCACAGCGGCCAGGCCCTCGGGATTGCCACCGGTTTGGTCATCGGCAGGGGTCAAGTATCGCCCCAGCAATGGAGGAGTCTGCAAGGCCTGGAAGAATTGGCCGCTGACCATTGCCCCATGAACCTCTTGATTGCCGGTACGCCCACGCACCTGCAGGGGTGCGCCCTCGAAATACGCAAACACATTCGAGAAGATTGTGTGCTGCCGCTCCAGCCCACGAAAGAGTGGGGAAGAGAAGTTGTAGCCGGGCTCCGGATCGCCTTCTTGAATCTGTAACACTACAAGCTGTTCAGCATGGGGAACGGGCAATGGGCGAAGCAGCAGGCCATTGATGAGTGAAAAGATGGCTGTGTTGGCGCCGATTCCGATGGCCAGGGTAAGTAAGGCGACGGTGGTGAAGCCAGGCGATTTTCTGAGCAAACGCGCGGAGAAACTGATGTCGCGAAGAAGATTTTCCAGTCCACGAAACTGCCACAGTTCCCTGAGCCGTTCATGCCAGCGCCCGGCATCACCAAAGGTCTGGCGAGCGGCTTTGTTTAATTCAGATTTGGGGACGCCCTGTCCTGCCAGTTTTTCGCGCAGCATCGTCTGATGAAACTCCAGTTCCTCGGCCATTTCGCGATCCATGCGACGCTTGTGAAAAAGCATCTTGATACGAAGGGAAAACGCGTGGAGACCGGAATCCATATCGAAAATCCTCACAACTTTTCCATAATCGTTATGACGCTTGCATCACAAATGCAACTGCTGCTGAAAGCCTTGCCCAGCGTTGCGATTCCGCGCTGAGACGTTTTTTACCTTCGGTCGTCAATTGGTAAAACTTGGCGCGACGATTGTTGTCGGACATGCCCCAGTGGGCAGACAGCATTCCGCGCAGCTCCAGTCGGTGAAGTGCCGGATAGAGCGCGCCTTCCTCTACCTTGAGCACCTGTTGCGATGTTTGATGGATCCATTCTGCAACGCCATAGCCATGCATGGACCCGCGGGCCAGTGCACGGAGGATCAACATCTCCAGCGTGCCTTGAATTAGTTCGCCTGTTTCTGTGGTTTCATCCCTAAACATGTTATGGGAGACGATAGCTGAGTTGCGTCGATGCTGTCAATTCTTTTTTGAAACCGCTCTCCAGCAAATCGATTTGTCGCTGTTTGGGCGTGGACGGGATTTTGTGGGGGAAGTGTAAAGGATGGCGGTGCCTTGAACCAGTCCGGCTCGTCGTGGTAATCGGTGATTTCGTAAGGTGTGATGTTTGTCACAGGCAATGATCCACTCAGTTTTATATTCTTCACAGGTTGAGAGCGGACCGTGTAAGGTGCGTGAAGTTCTTGCAAAAGGACGGGATCTACTTCAACAAAGGATCAACGTATGAATCGACACATCACAGTACTGGCCACCGTGGCGTTCCTCGGCATGGCTACGTGCACCGTGCTTGCCCAAAGCAGCGGAGCGGATACTTACAAGAGCAAATGCGCCATGTGTCATTCTGCTGACGGCAGTGCCAGTGGGGGTGCGGGCAAGGCGATGCACGTACCTTCGTTCCTGACGCCGGAGGCGAAGAAGGCATCGACAGCGAGCTATGTGGCGATCGTGAAGGATGGCAAGGGAAGAATGCCGGCCTACAGCTCGAAGTTGTCGGGCCCAGAGATCAACGCTGTTGTTGCCTACATTCGCACCTTGCAGAAGTAGTCGCAATGATTAGGGCGAGGGAGGGAGATTTCCTTCGCCCGTGAAGATTGGTGCACTTGTTGTCTTTTGTTATCCGCGCACAGAACGCGGCAGGGGTCAGAGACCCAATGAAAACTATTTCCTCCGTACGGATGTACTTCCACAGCACTCCGGCTGCGCGTAACCCTGAGGCTATCTGCAGTGGCGACGCCAGCCGGATGCTTGTTTTTGAGCGATTGCTTACCGGCGTCGAAAGACAACCGAACGGATTCAGCGCGTCGAAGCTGGGCAGCCGGAGAAGAATGCTGCTGGGTGCGCTGTTGGCGCTGATGCTGCCGGCGTTGCCGCGGGTGATGCTGGCGAAGGATGCGGACTGCTTGTCCTGCCACGCGGACAAGACCATGCAGGATGCGTCCGGGAAGAATGTTGGCGTGGATGCGAATCTGTTTCATTCCAGTATTCATGGCAGCCTGGCGTGCAGCGACTGCCACACTGATATCCACGATTATCCGCATCCCGATCACCCGGCGGCAGTGCAGTGCGAGACCTGCCACGCGGATGAGGCCAAGGGGCTGACGGGCAGCGTGCACGCCAAAGCAAGCGCTCAGCCGTGTCTCAGCTGTCACGGAAACCCACACACGATTTTTACCAAAGACGATCCGCGGTCAGCGGTGTATCCGCTGAATATTCCGAAAACCTGCGGCACGTGCCATGGAAATCGCGCGCTGGCGCAGAAGTACGGGCTGCAGAATGTGTACTCGGTGTACATGGATTCAATCCATGGATATGCGGTGAGCAAAGAGGGGTTGCTGGTGGCGGCAAATTGCATGAGCTGCCATGGTTCGCACCATATTCTGAGCCATAAAGACCCGCAGAGCCCGACCTATAAGGCAAACATTCCGAACACCTGCGGATCGTGCCATGGCGGGGTGAAAGCGGAATACATGAGCGGCGTGCACGGGAAGCAGGTGGCGGCGGGCAACATGAAGGCGCCGGTATGCACGGACTGCCACACGGCACACGCGATTCTGCAGCCGACGCTGGCGAGTTTTCGCATGCAGTCGACGCCGATCTGCGGCTCGTGCCATAAAGAGAAGCTGGCTACCTACCGAGACACGTTCCATTCGCAGCTGGGATTGCTGGGCGGATATGTGCAGACGGCGCGGTGCTGGGATTGCCATGGGGCGCACGAAGTGTTGCCAGCCTCCGATCCGCGCTCGCCGATTGCGCAGGCGAATCTGGTAAAGACCTGTGGGAAATGCCACGCGGGCGCGAATGCCCGGTTTGTGCAGTATCAACCGCATGCGAACCCGCGCAATCGCAGGTTGAGTCCGGCGCTTTATTACATTCGGACGTTCATGAACTTGTTGTTGTGGAGCGTGCTGGGATTCTTCTCCCTGCATACGCTGCTGTGGTTTCTGCGGTCGAAGTATGAACAACGCAAGAACGGGCCGACCGGAGAGGAGAAACATGACTGAGCAGACTGAAACCGTACTCGAGCCAGAAATCGCGCCCGCAATGCAGCCGGAGAAGGAAGAGAAGTACTATTTGCGGTTCACCTTGCCGCAGCGGTACCTGCATGCGGTGCTATTTACCTCCTTTCTGGGGTTGGCGGCGAGCGGGTTGCCGATGCGATTCAGCGAGAATGCCCCGGCACGGTTTGTGGCGCGGGCGGTGGGCGGATTTGGGGCGATCCTTTTCTTCCACAAATTTTGCGCCATCGTGCTGACGCTGGCGTTTCTGTATCACGTGAAAGACATCATCACCCGGGCCGCGGTCAATAAGGAAAAGGGAATGTTCTGGGGCCCGACCTCGATGGTGGCGAACTGGAAGGACGTGAAGGACCTGGTGGGACATCTGCGGTGGTTTGTCGGGCTGGGGCCTAAGCCGCAATTCGATCGCTATGCCTACTGGGAGAAGTTCGACTACTGGGCAGTTTTCTGGGGGATGGTGGTCATCGGATTTTCCGGATACGCGATGTGGTTCGCTCCGTTCTTCGCAAAGTTTTTGCCGGGATGGGCATTGAACGCAGTGCTGGTGATTCACGGAGAAGAAGCACTGCTCGCCATTCTGTTCATTTTTTCGATCCACTTCGTCAATACCCACTTGCGACCGGGTAGCTTTCCGATGGACATGGTGATTTTTACCGGGAAAGAGACGGAAGAGGAATTCAGAAAGAAGCGGACGCTGGAATATGAACGTCTCGCTCGGCAGGGAAAGCTGGAAGCAAAGGTCGCTGATCGGCCGGTGTACTGGTGGGTCAATTTTGCCCGAGTGGTCGGATTCACCGCAATTCTGATCGGACTGACACTTCTTGTCTTGACATTGATCGCCTATTTCGGCACCGTATAACCACTCACGCGAGGGAATGATGTTTGGAACATTAGAGAAGAAGCTGCGTCCGATCCTGTTTTACGGAAACAACCCGCTCAGTTTGATCGGTGGCGCGCTGACGACCTCTGCGGCGTTCGTCATGATCGGTTTCTGGGTGGTGACGATTTTCGGCCACAGCGGTCCTCAAAATCCTTACATGGGATTGATTTTCGACCTGTTTCTGCCAGGGCTTTTTGTTCTGGGGCTGATTCTGATTCCCATTGGAATCGGGCTGCGGCGCAAGCAGCTAGTGGCATCGGGGCACGTGCCCTCTGTGTATCCGGAGATTGACCTGGAGAACCCCATTTTCCGCCGCGGTATTGAGGTGGTGATTGCGGCAACCTTTATCAACTTCGTGATTGTGGGAACGGCCAGCTATCGCGGCGTGTCGTACATGGATTCGCCGAACTTCTGCGGCCAGACCTGCCATGTGATGGCGCCGCAGTGGGACGCGTACCAGGTAGGTCCGCACCGCCATGTAGCTTGTGTGGAATGCCATATCGGTTCCGGATTCGATGCGGCTGTGCAGGCCAAGATGAACGGCACCAAACAACTGGTAGAGGTGACGTTTCACACCTATCCCACGCCGATCACTGCTTCCTTGTCGGCGCTGCGCCCGGCGCGTGCGACCTGCGAGCAATGCCACAATCCGACACGGTTTGTAGGCGATCGGCTGCTGGTTCTGACCAAGTACGGCGATGACGAGAAGAATTCCATTACGCGTTCCGTGCTGGTGCTGCACCTGGGCGGGGTAGATTCTTTATCGCACCTGAGCGGGATCCACGGTCATCACCTGAACGATTTTGAATATGTGGCTACCGACTCGACCGATCAAACCATTATTGCGGTGAAAGCGCATAACCCGGATGGCTCAGTGACGGAATATGTAAGCTCCGACTGGAAGGGACCGGTGAAGGGAGTGACGCGGGTGATGGACTGCATGGACTGTCACAACCAAGCGTCGCATATTTTTGTGACTCCGGAACAAGCGATCGATGAGGCGATGCAGGACAGCAGCGTCAACCCATCGTTACCATTCGTCCATAAAGAAGGATTGCAACTGATCAAGGCAAATTATTCCTCACAATCGGAAGCGGCCGCAAAGATCAAGAGCGGACTGGAGAACTACTACAGCACGCAGTATCCGGCGGTGTGGAACAGCCAGCGTGGGCAGGTGTTGGAATCGGCGCAAACGCTGGTCGCGATCTACAAGCGGAATGTTTTTCCTTTTATGAAGGTGAAGTGGGGCACGTATCCCGACAACATCGGGCACAGCGACTATCCTGGTTGCTTCCGCTGCCACGATGGAAACCATGTATCGAAGAGCGGGAAGACGCTGACGAACGATTGCAGCGTTTGCCATAATCTTTTGGCCGTAGATGACCCGAATCCCAAAGTGCTGACCGACCTGGGCATGCAGTAGGGCGCAGCACACGCGAGAGCAGCGTGCCTCAGCGCCTGAAGGCGCGCGACGGATTTGGGCTCGGTTCCCCGGACTTAAGTCCGGGGTCAACCTTAGAAACTACGTCAGCGTCTACTTCTTAAACTAAGCCTGGGTCTATTTCACAAACTAAGTTGAGGTCTGCCTGCAGACCGAGTCCGGCGTCTGCGGGCTCGGTGTTGACACGAGGATTGTGCGTTGGCGCAGTTCTTCTTTTCGAAGAAAAACTGCGCCAGAAATGGGGGAGGGGCTGGGGGTAGGGAACTTACAGTCCAAACTTAAGCTGGATTCTGAGTGCTCTGGTTCGCGGCCGAATGACGGGGCGCGCTTTGCCATGGAGACTCTTCTTTCAACACCAGAACAGGACAATGCGCTTCGCAGAGAACGCGATAGGCGATGCCTGGAATGAAGCGGGGATTGAACGCAGAGTGCTCCGATGCGCCGAGAAGGATCATGTCGGCGGCATGCTGTTTTGCATAGGAAAGAATGGCTTCGGCGGGTTGGCCATAGACCACTTCGCAGGAAGCTCGGGCCTTGCGGGTGGGCTTGATCGTCATTAAATCCTCCAGCATGCGGCTGGCATAGCCTCGCGCTGAGATTGTCGTGGGGTGCTCGGGAACGACATTCTGCAGCACGTGGAGCAAGGTGATATCGGCGCTGTGTTTTTCGGCGACGCTGAGGGCGAATTCCGCGATGCGGCTGGAGCTGTGGTCAAGCGCAGCGGCAAAGACGATGCGCATGTGACCCTGTGGGGATACGTCGCTGGGAACTGCCTTTGGACCGACGGCCAGCACAGGAATATCAATTTGATGAAAAAGCGATTCCGCGATCGACCCCAGGATGTGGTGATGGAACTTGGCTTTTCCATGGGAACCGGCAATGATGCGGTCGGCTTTCCATTCTGCGGCGGCGGCGAGTATTTCTTTCACGGTGTGGCCGGTGGCCAGGTGAAACGAGCACTTGATGCCTTCCGCCTTGGTGTCGGCGATGACTTTTCCCAATGTGGTTTCGGCTGACATCTGCATGCCGGCAGCGTCAAAATAGACCATCAACACAGGGTCAATCGGTGATTCGCTGGGATCGGGTAGAACATGAATGATGCGCAGTTCGGCCTTGCAGGCGAGGGCTTGCTGCTTGGCAATCGGGAGAGTAAATCCTAAGTCGGTAAGGTCCGTGGCCAACAGGATGCGCCGTGGATGAGTCCATTCCCGCAACTGTTTGTTCGACATAGGAAACTCCTGAACATCAATCTATTGTGGCCGCAGAGCATATTTGTGGCTGTGCTAATCGGCACCGATCATTGTGATTTCGGTCACCACAAAGCTCTTGAAAAGACGGGCGGACGTCAGGAGATTCGTCGCGCCGATTGAATCCTGCTGCTCTTGTCCCGCGGAGTCTAATCCGTGAACTGGGCTCCGATATTTGTCCCGCGCACCTGGATTTGGCCGGGAAGAGTTAAATCGTCACCTTCGGATGACCGTGCAGATGCGCTGAATGGATATGGTGAGGCGCATGAACATCGCGAAGGATCATGGCAGGACAGCGCGACCTCCGCAATACCCGGGCCATCAATCCTGGCCGGAGGTGGGACAGTAGCTCGCCGCCACGATGAACGCTCATGACCAGTAAATCCGCTTGGGCATCTTCTGCCATGTGGAGGATCTGCTCGGCCGGCTCGCCTTCGCGAATCAGGCACTGAGGCATGACCGCTAGCCAGGCGTCACGGCTCATCATGGATTCCAGCGCGTCGAACTGGCCCTCAGAGGGACTGGCAATGCCTTCCTCCCTGACAGTGAAAATGGTCAGGCGGGCATGGTGACCGCTGGCGATTTCGCCTGCCAAACGAGCTGCGTCGGTGACGCCTTCGGCAGTGTCGCAAGCCAGCATGAGATGCTTCCAGGGAATGGTTTGGCTGGCCATGGCCGCGGCCAGAGGTCCAACGACGATGACAGGATGGTCCGACTTGCGGATGACCGCCTCCGCCACAGAACCGAGGAGTAGCCGCTCGAGGCCGGTCTTTTCCTCCGTGCCGACAACGATGCACGCAGCGTGGAGCGCATCGGCGAGCCGAATGATCTCATGCGCGGGTGAGCCGAAGACCAGCGTGCCTTCGACCTGGATGCCAGAGCCGCGAAGTTTCTGCTGGGCAGCATGGACGTATTCTTCGAGTTCCAGTTCCTGGATTTGCAGCAGATCCGGGGAATCGTCAGTGACGATGGGCATGACATAGACGAAATGCAACGAGCGCAATTCCTGCCGAGCCAACTTTACCGCATACTCTACAATCGACTTGGACAGCTGGGAAAAATCAATCCCAACCAGAATCGGGCCTTGCGTCAGTTCCGAGTTGGTGTGCATATATGGCCCCCTTACGCCAGATCATAGGAGGGGCGAAAAGAATAGAGTGTGATGAAGCGCACACTACTGCGTGACAGTACGCACCTATGGCCTCTGCTCCGGAGTACGCGATTTGGAACGTGGCAAACATGTGGTGAGATTGACGACAACAGTGATGGTCGTCACGGAGAAAGCCACAGGCAGCGCTTTACTCTTGAAATGGCGCGGACGAGCCTCTGGAACGATGACGCTGCGATGCCCAAGGCCGCACTGATCGCGCATGGTACAGGTAAAGTTTCGCCGCCGTGCCGCAGAAAGAAGGAGTACATGTCGACCCAAACCAGTCCTGCAGTGAGCCGCTTCGATCTTCTGTTGGAACGGGCGCGGCAATTGCCGCCCATTCCGGTTGCCGTATGCTATCCGTTGACCAAGGTTGCGCTGGCCGGGGCGCTGGAGTCCGCGGTCTGCGATGTGATCCATCCCATCCTGGTGGGGCCGAAGGAAAAAATTCAATATCTGGCGAAGACGGAGGGCTTTGACATTTCGTCATGCGAGATGATCGACGCCGAAGACGAGAATCAGGCGGCGCAGCTTTCAGTGGAGCTGTGTCGCAACAAAGTTGCGGACGCGCTGATGAAGGGAAGCCTGCACACAGATACCTTTATGAGACCGGTGCTGGCGAAGGAGACCGGCTTGCGCACTTTGCGCAGAATCAGCCACACCTTTGTGATGGAGACGTCGGCATACGATCGCATCCTGTTGATCACGGATGCGGCCATCAATATTCTACCGACGTTGGACGATAAGGTAGATATTGTGCAGAATGCGATTGACCTGGCCCATGTGCTGGGCGTGCCGGTGCCGAAGGTGGCGATCCTGTCGGCAGTTGAAACGGTGCAGTCCAGCATTATTTCGACGATCCACGCGGCCGCGCTGTGCAAGATGGCAGATCGGGGACAGATTACCGGAGGCGTTCTGGATGGGCCGCTGGCCTTTGATACCGCGGTGAGCCCGGAAGCAATGAAGATCAAACATCTGGTGTCTGCGGTGGCGGGACAGGCCGATATCGTTGTGGTGCCTGACCTGGAGTCGGGCAACATGCTGGCGAAGCAGTTGGAATATCTTGGCGGCGCGAGTCTGGCTGGTATCGTGACCGGGGCATCGGTGCCGATCATTCTGACCAGCCGCGCGGATTCGGCAAAGACACGGATGACATCTGCGGCGGTTGCGCTGTTGATGCATGCTTGCGCGTAGGAATAGATTTGCCCGCGCAGGTACGCGTGGGTGTTGCGTTGCCACAGCGATGTGGCCCGATTGAAGCCGGGACCCTCTCTATGATGGGTTCCGGCTTTTTCTTGTGCGAGGCTCGACAGGGAAGCGCGGGGGCTCGCCGCGAGAGACATTTCCGCCCATTCTTAGCCTTTGAGCAGCAGACCATTTATCGTTAATGAAGTGACTATGAGCCAGATCAAGGCAGTACGGGGCACGCGCGATTTGCTGCCTCCGGAAACAGAATTGTGGAATCGAGTGGAGGCAACGGCGCGGCGCGTGTTCGAGCGCTATGCGTTTGGGGAAATTCGCACGCCGATTTTTGAAGATACGCAGTTGTTCGCGCGCGGCGTGGGCGAAGAGACGGATATTGTTTCCAAGGAAATGTATACGTGGGAGGATCGTCCACGGGCGCAATCGGAAAAAGTGCAGATGCTGACGCTGCGGCCGGAGAATACGGCGGGGGTGGTGCGGGCGTATATCGAGCACAAGCTGGGGGATCGTGGGCTGCTGCAGAAGCTCTACTATATAGGTCCGCAATTTCGCCGGGAGAGGCCGCAGAAGGGGCGGTATCGGCAGTTTTTCCAGATTGGCGCCGAGGTGATTGGGCCGGTGAGCGCGGGCAGTGAATCTCCGCTGCGGGATGCGGAAGTGCTGGAGATGCTGGCGACGTTTCTGGATGAGCTGGGGGTGACGGGCTGGACGCTGGAGTTGAATTCGGTGGGTTCGGCGCAGGATCGGCCACGGTATGTGGAGGCGCTGCGGGCGGCGTTGACGGATGTGGCGCCAACGTTGTGCGTGGATTGCCAGCGGCGGGCAGTGACCAATCCGCTGCGAGTGCTGGATTGTAAAGTTCCGGAGGATCAGGACAAGATTAACGCGCTGCCTAAGATTGCGGATTTTCTGGATGAGGATTCGCGGGCGCATTTTGCCGCGGTGCTGGCGGCGCTGGATGCATGCGGCATGCGGTACACGGTGAATCCCAGGCTAGTGCGGGGACTGGATTACTACACGCGGACGACATTTGAGTTTACGCATGGCGGGCTGGGCGCGCAGAATGCTTTGCTGGGCGGCGGACGGTATGACGGGCTGAGCGAAGCGATTGGCGGGCCGAAGGCGCCTGGAATTGGATTTGCGATTGGCGAGGATCGGCTGGTGCTGACGTTGCAGTCGGCTTTGGGAGAGATGGCGAGTGCCTTGGCGGATGTATATGTGGCTCCGCTGGGCGAGGCGCAGCAGGCGGAGGCATTGGTGCTGGCGCGGGAATTACGTCGCGCGGGATTGCGCGTGGAGTTGGGCGATGGATCGTTCCGGCTGAAGAAGTCGTTCGAGATGGCGGATAAGGTGGCGCGGTCGATTGTGTTGTTTGGAGAAGACGAGGCAAAATCCGGCGTGATGACGGTGAAGAATTTTGCGAGCGGAGAACAGATGAAAGTGGGGCGCGGGGAGTTGGCGGAATTTCTTCGCAAGAAATAAAGATGCGGCGGTTAAGGCGCGTAGAAAACAAAAAATCTAGAAAGTAATTAGGAAACGATGGCACTGGATCTTTTAGGAAATTTGCAGCGAACACATATGTGCGGAGAGCTGCGGCTGTCTGCGGACGGTCAGCAGGTTGTGGTGATGGGGTGGGTAAATCGCCGCCGCGATCACGGGAATTTGATTTTTCTCGATGTGCGGGATCGTGCGGGAATTGTGCAGATTGTTTTGGATAAGGAATTGTGTCCGGAGGCGCACGCGAAGGCGGAGGCGGTGCGGCCGGAATATGTGGTTGCGGTACAGGGGAAGGTGCGTCGTCGCGATGCGGCATCTATTAATCCGAATATGCCGACGGGCGAGATTGAAATTGACGTGGATGAGTTGCGCGTTTTGAACGATGCCAAGACGCCTCCATTTTCGCCGGCAGAAGAGGCGATTGGGAACGAAGAGCTGCGACTGAAGTATCGCTATGTCGATCTGCGCAGGCCGGCCATGCAGGAAAACATGATACTGCGGCATAAGGTGGCGCTGGCGATTCGTAAATATCTTTCGGGCGAAGGATTTCTGGAAATTGAAACGCCGTTTATGACGCGGTCGACGCCGGAGGGCGCGCGCGATTATCTGGTGCCGAGCCGGGTGCACCCGGGTGAGTTCTATGCGCTGCCACAGTCGCCGCAGATGTTCAAGCAGATTTTGATGATCGGCGGACTGGATCGGTATTTCCAGATTGCGCGCTGCTTTCGCGATGAAGATTTGCGTGCCGATCGGCAACCGGAGTTCACGCAAATTGACCTGGAGATGACATTTCCGCAGCAGGAAACAGTGTTCCGCGTGGTGGAAGGATTTTTGACGGCGGCATTTCGCGAGGCAGGGATCACCTTGTCGACGCCATTTCCGCAGATCACCTATGACGATGCGATCCGCAGGTTTGGCATTGACAAGCCGGACATGCGTTTGCCGGAGCTGACGGATGTTCGCGGTGAGTTTGAAGCGGGCGAGCTGGAGTCGCTGAAGATTGAGCCGGGCCTGCCGATTGTGGCCATCGTGATTCCGAACAAGCAGGCGATGAGCAATACGCAGAAGAAGGCGTTCATCAAGGAAGTGGAGGCAGGGCTGGGGCCGGATCTTGCGTATCTGGATGTGGAGCGGCTGGCAAGCAGCGCGCAGTACGCAGGGCTGGCGCAGAGAATCGATCGTGCGGTAGCAGCGAATTGCAAGCTGGAACGGATCGAGCCAGAACATCGGCTGGTGGTGGTGAGCCCGCGGATCGGCGCCAACAAATCGCGTGATCATGCGTGGATTTATAAGAAGGCGGGACTGCTGCGGCTGGAGCTGGCTAAACGATTCCGAGAAGAACACGGGGCGTTTGAAAAGAAGGGCACATCCGAGGATTACAAATTTTTATGGGTGACGGATTTTCCGTTTTTCGAGTGGGATGAGGAATCAAAAAAGTGGACGTTTGCGCATCACCCGTTTACGTCACCGCACGAGGATGATTTGCAGGCGGGGCGCATGGAGTCCGATCCGGGAGCGGTGCGGGCGCTGGCCTATGACATTGTGCTGAATGGGATTGAGCTGGGTTCGGGATCGATTCGTATTCATCGCCAGGAAGTGCAGCAGCTGATCTTCCGCTCGCTGGGGATGAGCGAGGCAGAAGCGAAAGAAAAATTCGGATTCTTTCTGGAAGCGCTGGAGTATGGGACGCCTCCGCACGGCGGGATCGCGCTGGGACTGGATCGGATTGTGATGATTCTGGCCGGGGCGCAGAGCCTGCGCGAGGTGATTGCGTTCCCAAAAACGGCGAAGGCGGTGGATTTGATGGTGGATGCACCTTCACCGGCAACGGAAACGCAACTGAAAGAGTTACATATACAACGACGACGCAGCTAATCGGTTATCAACCCTGAGATACGAGCTTTCTACTATCCCACCCTTCGCAAAAAATACATGAAGGATGGGGCACCCAGTGTTCTTGCGGTGCAAAGAAAATACAAATCCCTCGACTGCATCCATGCGTCGCAGGCCTGTTTAGTAGGCGGGGATGCCGGTGATGCTTTGGCCGATGATGAGGGTGTGCATGTTGTGCGTGCCCTCGTAGGTCTTGACTGACTCCAGATTCAGCATGTGACGCATGACAGGGTAGTCGTCGGTGATGCCGTTGGCTCCGAGGATGTCGCGGGATTTGCGGGCGCATTCGAGCGCCATCCAAACATTGTTTCGCTTGGCCATAGAGATGTGCTGGTGGTCGGCCATTTTCGCATCTTTCATGCGACCTACCTGCAGCGAAAGCAGCTGCGCCTTGGTGATTTCGCTGATCATCCAAGCGAGTTCTTCCTGGATCATTTGATGGCTGGCGATGGGCTGGTCGCGGAACTGCTTGCGCAGCAGGGAATATTGCAGGGCTGTGTCGTAGCATGCCATGGCGGCGCCAATTGCGCCCCAACTGATGCCGTAGCGAGCCTGATTGAGGCACATAAGGGGCGACTTCAAGCCGCTGGATCCTGGCAGCAGGGCGGACGCGGGCACGCGTACGTCCTGCATGGAGAGGCCGGAGGTGACGGAGGCGCGCAGCGACCATTTTCCGTGCACGTCGTAGGCGCTGAAGCCGGGTAGTTTCGTGTCGACCAGAAATCCGCGGACGCGATCGTCTTCATCATCGACCTTGGCCCAGATGACAGCGACATCGGCGAGGGTTCCGCTGGTGATCCACATTTTTTCGCCGTTCAGGATGTAGTCGCCACCATCCTTTTTGGCGCGGGTACGCATGCCGGCGGGGTTGGAGCCGAAATCCGGTTCGGTGAGGCCGAAGCAGCCGAGTTTTTCTCCGGTCGCCATTTGCGGTAGCCATTCATTTTTTTGCTCGTCGGAACCGAAGGCGTGGATGGGGTACATGCACAGGGCGGATTGGACGCTGACGAAGCTGCGCACGCCGGAGTCGCCGCGTTCGGTTTCCTGCATGACGAGGCCGTACTCGACGTTGTTCATGCCGGCACAACCATAGCCTTGAATGGTGGCGCCGTAAAAGCCCAGTTCGCCCATGGGTCGGATCAATTCTCTGGGAAATCGGCCGTCACGATTGCATTCCTCAATGATGGGGATGAGGTTATCCTCAATAAATTGGCGGGCAGTATCGCGAACGAGACGCTCGTCTTCACTCAACAACGTGTCGAAGCCGATAAAGTCGACACCTTTAAATTTGAAAGCCATACAGTGTTCTCCGTCGATAAACCAGCAAACACTTTAGGCTAGCAGAGAGCGGCGATTGGCGCAGAGATGGTCGCGCTAGACAGTTGGCCCGAAGGATACTGCCGCAGCGTTCACAGGCTGTTCACATTGGAAGGCGGTGTGCGTGTAAGAATAATTCGACCGCTCGCGGGTTGCGGGCCGGGCTTAGGTGGCTGATTTGCATCGTGTTGCGCTGATTTATAACCCGGCTTCCGGACAACGTCCGGAGCGGAGAGCCGCAGTGATCGCGGAGGTGGTGTCGGTACTTCGCGGAGCGGGCGTGGAAGTGAAAGTAATTGCCACCGAGTCGCCGGCAAGTGCGGGAATGCAGGCGCACGCGGCCATGGAAGAGGGGTGTGACACCATTCTGGCATGCGGCGGCGATGGCACCGTGCATGAATCGCTGCAGGAGCTGGTGGGCGGATCGGCGGCGCTGGGTGTGATTCCGATGGGAACCGCGAATGCGCTGGCGGCGGACCTGGGGCTGCCTGGATCGCCGGTGAAAGCGGTGAAGAAGCTGCTGACGGCGAAGCCGGTGCGGGTTTCCGTGGGACAGGTTTTCTATCAGGACAGCCAGGGGGAGACGCGGTCGCGATACTTTATCGTGGCGGCGGGCGTTGGTGCGGACGCGCTGTTTATGGGGCGGCTGGATCCGAAATTGAAACAGAAATTCGGGTATGCGCTATATGTGGTGGAAGCGTTTCGCCTATGGGTCACGCACAAATATCCGATGTTTGCGGCGTGCTTCAAAGAGGTCGGCAACGCAACGCCGCGGGTGGAAGAGGCGTCGCAGATTCTGGCAGTGCGTATCCGGAATTTTGGTGGCGTGCTGCATGATCTTGCTCCCGGGGCTGCGATTACAAATCCTAAACTGCACGTAATTGCATTGACGACGTGGAGCCGGGTGCGATACCTGCGATTCATGATCGCGGTGTTGTTGGGGCGGCACAAATATGTGGCGCCGATTCAGTTGGTCGAGTGCGAATCCGTGGAGTGTTACGGGCTGGAAGGGGCGGCGGAAGAGTTATTTGTCGAGGCGGACGGCGAATGGCTGGGCACGCTGCCGGTGCGGATGGAAGTGGTGCCGGACTCGCTGACCATATTGATCCCGACGAAAAATGCCTAGGATTTCGCGAGGGCGTTGATGTCTTCGACTTCCAGAATTTGCTTTGGATAGCCCTGCTGCACGCAGCGGATCATGGCGATGGCGACATCGTGCAAGGTGCTGACCATATTTGGCAGCACCACGCGGAGCAGGGGATAGGCCCATCCAATCAAGTTGTAATAGGATTTGATATTTCGCTGGCCGGGAGTGGCGCGCATAAATCCGGGGCGAAAGTTGTAGACGCCGCGGAAGCCGAGACGGGTGAGCGCATTTTCAGTTCTTCCTTTGACTCGCGCCCACATGACTCTTCCTTTCTCTGAACTGTCGGTATGCGCGCCGGAAACATAGCAGAACACCATTTGCGGATTGAGGCTGGCGAGCACGCCGGCGAAATGCAGGGTGATGTCGTACGTGATGTGGGTGTAGTCGGCCTCGCTCATGCCGACAGAACTGATGCCGGCGCAGAAGAAGCAGGCGTCGTATCCGGTTAGCTGATCGCGTACGTCTTCCAGGTGCATAAAATCCGAAACAATACATTCCTTCAACGTTGGATGCTGCAGCCCATACGGTTTGCGGCTGACGAGGAGCACGTGCGCGATCGAGGGATGTTCAAGGCAGGTGAGCAGAACGCCTTCGCCGACCATGCCAGTGGCGCCGGTGATGATGAGGTTGAGTTGGTTGGGGTCGGGGCCCATGCATGTAGGATAGACGGATTTTTGATTCTTAAGGGCTTAAGCCAGAGGCGGTTGGAAGCGGCGGCCCATAGCTGAATATTTTTTGGGAAGGGATGTAGACGCGGGGCCGCGGGGGTGCATCGCATACAGATGTGCGGTGTGGGGCGAGTGCGCGTGGGAGCTCTCCATCGTTGCACTGCGTCGCGCACGGTACTGTGGGGACAAGGGTTTGAAGCGGCGCTTGGAATGGATGCCTGCGGCATTGTGGTTGCTGCTGGTGATCGCGGGTTGCAGTGGTGGGTCGGTGGGGAATACGACCATGCCTTCTGCGCCCACGATCTCTTCGGTGTCGGTGGTGTGCACGCCTTCTTCCATTGCTATGGGCGCCACATCGCAATGCAATGCGACCGTCGATGGGACGGGCAGTTATAGCTCGATGGTGACATGGGCGGCGAGCAGTGGGTCGATCAACGCCAGCGGAATGCTGACCGCACCAAGCTCGGCGGCTACGGTAACGGTGACCGCGACCAGCACGGAAGACACGAGCAAGTCGGGAACGGCGACGGTGATGGTGGCAACGGGGATGAGCCCGCCGACAATTTCTTCGGTGTCGGTGACGTGCAATCCTTCGACGGTCGCTCCCAGTGCAACCTCGCAATGCAAGGCAACGGTGCAGGGGACGGGAAGTTTCAGTTCCGCGGTGACATGGACAGCGAGCGGCGGAACGATCACTGGAAGCGGATTGTTTACCGCGCCGGATTCGACTGGATCAGCGACCGTGACCGCGACCAGCACGCAGGATCCGAGCAAGTCTGGGACCGCGACAATTACGATCGCAACACAATCGACTCCGCCCACGATTTCCTCCGTGTCGGTGAGTTGCAGTCCTTCGACGATTGGTCCGGGTGCGACATCGCAGTGCAGTGCAACCGTGCACGGGACGGGTAGTTATAGCTCGGCGGTGAAGTGGACCGCGAGTGGTGGGACGATTAGCGGCAGCGGATTATTTACCGCACCGGGTTCGGCAGGATCTGTGATGGTAACTGCAACCAGCACGCAGGACACGACAAAGTCTGGGACGGCGACAATCACGGTGGTGGCGGTTCCGCCAACGATCTCCTCGGTCGGAGTGGTGTGCAGCCCGTCGACGATTGCGACGAATGCGACCTCGCAATGCACGGCGACGGTTCACGGAACGGGAAGTTTCAGCTCCACGGTGACATGGAAGGCGAGCGGCGGGACAATTGATTCCGGCGGATTATTCACGGCGCCCAGCTCGACTGGTTCGATTACGGTGACAGCGACCAGCACCGAGGATACGACCAAATCAGGGACCGCGACAATTACCGTGCAGGCGCAAACGCCACATAGCAAGCATGTGATTTTGGTGATGGAAGAAAACCAGAGCTACTCCACTGTAGTGGGGCAGACGACTATTTGGCCGAACCTAAACCACCTGATCAGCACCGGGGCGCTGGCGACAAATTACTATGCGAACACACATCCATCGATCGGCAACTATTTCATGCTGACGACGGGGCAGATCCTGACCAACAATGACAACTCGACCACGGTGTGGAATGTGGATAACATTGCGCGGCGCATGTTGTCGGAGGGAGTGTCGTTCCGGATTTATGCGGAGGGAATCACGCAGGGATATGTGGGAGGGAATACCGGGCTGTATCTGATCCGGCACAATCCATTCGCGATGCTATCGGATATTGCCGATGACGCGACGGTGGCGAAGGCGCATATCTGGCCGTTCACACAGTTTGCTACAGACCTGGCGAATGGGACGCTGCCGGAATACTCCTACATTGTGCCGGACGTGGATGATGACGCGCACAATGGAACGCCGCAGCAGGCGGATACGTGGTTGCAGACGAACGTGGTCGACCCGCTGTCGACATACTCCGCGTTTGAACCAGGGGGCGATGGGGTGCTAATTGTAACTTTTGATGAAGCGGTCGATAGCGATACGACCCATGGCGGAGGTCATATCGCATGTGTGCTGTGGGGACCGGCGGTGACGGCAGGCTATCGGCAGACCTCGAGCACGGTGTATCAGCACCAGAGCACGCTGGCCACCCAGATGGAGTTGCTGGGGTTATCGAGTCCGCCGGGAGCCGCGGCCAGCGCGCCTTTGATGAACGAATTCTTCGTCCAAAAATAAACTGAAATTGGAAACGCGATTGGCATGAATTGAGGCGGACCGTATCCGTGGAAAAGTGTTTTCTTTTTCCTGTGGTCATGCCACAGAATGTTGTACCATACTTATGTGGCATCCACACAGGAGAGGCGCAATGGGCGAAGTGAAGCTCGATTTGCTGCAGGGAACACTGGACTTGATGGTGTTGCAGACACTGGCGACGCTGGGAACGCTGCATGGCTACGGGATTGCGCGCCGTATTGAGCAGGTGAGCGGCGACGAGATTCTGTTGAACCAGGGGACTATCTACGCCTCGCTGGTGCGGCTGCAGCAGCGGGGATGGATTTCGGCGGAGTGGGGCACCTCGGAAAACAATCGCAAGGCTAAGTATTACTCCATCACCAAGAGCGGTCGCAAGCAGCTGGCCAAAGATGCGGCGTACTGGCAGCGGCTCTCCAACGTGATGGGCCGGGTGCTGTCGATGCCGGCAGAGGGAGAGCTGTGATGGGCGCGATGCGAGAGGGTTGGAACCGCATGCTGTCGTTCTTTCACAAGCCAGAGCGGGACGCGGAGATGGAAGCGGAACTCGCCAGCCATGTGGAACTGGCGGTGGAAGAGAACATGCGGCAGGGAATGCCGGAGCCGGAAGCGCGGCGGAAGGCGCTGGTGCGAATCGGCGGCGTGCAGCAGGCAAGGGAGCGACAACGCGAGGCGCGCGGACTTCCCTGGCTGGACGTGTTGCTGCAGGATGTTCGCTACACACTGCGGACACTGCGGCGGGACCGATCGTTTACGGTGGTGGCGGTGCTGATCCTGGCGCTGGGGATTGGCGCGAACATTGCGGTATTCAGCGTGGTGAATACGATTTTGCTGCGACCGCTGCCATTTCCTGACTCGCAACGGTTGATTCGAATCACGGCCAAAGATCCCAAGGGCGGCGAGTCCAGCATGACGTATACGACGGATGCTACCCAGGAATATCAGCAACGGAACAAATCGTTCCAGCAGGTGACTGGCTATTTCGCGTTCACTGGCCCCGACAATTACAAACTGGGAGGCCATGGCGTACCGCTGCCTGTAACGGGAATTCTGGTGATGGGGAATTTCTTTCAGACGTTAGAAGTACAGCCCATGCTAGGACGCCTGTTTACCGCAGATGAATGTCTGCCGAAAGGCCGGCCGGCGGTGTTGCTGAGTTATCCGTTCTGGAAACGGCAGTTTCATGCCAACCGCGACATTGTTGGGCAGGCGATCGATCTGAATAATACGCCGGTGACGGTGGTGGGTGTGCTGCCGAAGACATTTGATTTCGGATCTGTGTTTTCTCCAGGTTCGAAGGTCGATATCTTCACGCCATTCATCATGCACGACTTTCAGGATGATGGAAATGCTCTAGCGCTGATAGGTCGTCTGAAGCCGGGCGTGACGCTCGCAGCGGCACAGGCCGAAGCCGATCTGCTGTTCCCCAAGCTGGTTGCGAATCTGCGACACCCTGGCTGGAATGAGCACTACACTGCAAGACAAATGCTATTAAAGCAGTACGTGACGGGAAAGCTGCATCGGTCTTTGATTGTGTTGTGGTGTGCGGTGGGCATGATCCTGCTGATTGTTTGCGTGAATCTGTCGAACCTGCTGTTGGCACGGACGGCAGCACGCAGCAAGGAGTTTGCAATGCGAACTGCGCTAGGCGCGGGACGCGGTCGGTTGATTCGACAGTTGCTGACGGAGAGCCTGATTCTTTCTGGAGCGGGTGCATTGCTTGGACTGGGAATTGCATTTGCCGTGATTGAATTTCTGGCGCACCAGGGATCGATTGCGCTGCCACTGTTGAGCGACCTGCGGATCGATGGCGCAACGCTGGCGTGGACCGTAGCGGTTGCGATTGTGAGTGGAGCGGCGTTTGGGCTGATGCCGGGGCTGAAGATGTCGTCTGGAAATCTGCAGGAGACGCTGAAGGATTCCGGCAGTGGCGCGGGCGAAGGTAAAAAGCATGAGGAATTGCGGTCGGCGCTGGTGATTTCTGAGGTTGCACTGGCCTGCGTGCTGCTGGTGGGTGCGGGGCTGCTGCTGCGCAGCTTTCTGCACATTCTGGATGTCGATCTTGGATTCGAGCCGAGCCATGCGGCGGCTATCAGCGTGGAGTACACCGATGGGGGCAACGCTGCCAAGAGAAGCGCGATCTGGCAGGAGATTATTCATCGCGTAGAAGCGATTCCGGGAGTGGAGACCGCAGGTATTACGGATAATTTGCCGCTGAGCCGCAACCGAAGCTGGGATATCTCCGCCAAGGGCCAGACCTATCGTCCGGGAGAACTGCAGGACACATTTGTGTTTATTGTGTCGCCGGGCTATCTGAGGGCGATCGGGATGCGTCTGCTGGCGGGTCGCGACGTAAGCTGGTCCGATGGCCCGAAGAGCCAATCTGTGGTCATCATCAACGAAACAGTTGCGCGCAAGTTGTGGCCAGGACAGGACCCGATTGGACGTATCGCGATGGTTGGCGGCGGGGAGGCGCGGGTGATCGGCGTGATTGCTGATGTGCATGAAAGCAGTGTGGAAGGCGACCCAGGCTGGCAGATGTATCTGCCAGCAACTCAGGCTGAACCGGAGGGAGCGCAGTTGGTGGTGCGGACTAAAGTACCGCCCGATGTGCTGGCTTCCAGCGTGATGGCAACGCTGCGGCAGATCAATCCGGGTCAGCCAGCAACGGAATTTCGTCCGATCCAGGGGTTAGTGGACCATGCGGTGTCGCCGCAACGTTTCTTTGTGCTTCTGGTCGATATTTTTGCCGGACTAGGGCTGCTGTTGGCCTCGCTGGGGATTTATGGTGTCATCTCCTACTCGGTAACACAGAGGACGCAGGAGATTGGCATTCGCATGGCGCTGGGCGCGTCGCGATGGAACGTGCAGTGGAGCGTGATCTGGAAGACGCTGCGGCTGGTGCTGGTGGGAATGGTGGTGGGACTGGCGGCATCTTTTGCGGCATCGCGGTTGATTGCGACGCTGCTGTATGGGACCGCGGCCACCGATCCGAAAACGTTTGGCGCGGTGACACTGCTGCTGCTTGGCGTGGCGCTGCTGGCGGGTTATTTGCCGGCGTGGCGGGCCTCCAGGATTAATCCCATGATCGCGTTACGAAATAATTGAGATCGAGAGATTCATCATAGATTCACCAGCAGGCAGCGGGACAAGTTTTTGCACATCCTCCGCGGTACACTGCATCCAAAGGAGAGCTATGTACAACGCAAAAGCTTTCTCCGCTACCAGTTCGACATCGCCGCTAGCTTCTACCACGATCGCGCGGCGCGATCCAACCGAGACAGACGTACAGATTGAGATTCTTTTCTGCGGCATTTGCCACTCTGACCTGCATCAGGTACGCAACGAGTGGAAGGAAGTGATGCCGACGGTATATCCCTGCGTGCCGGGCCATGAGATTGTTGGCCGCGTGACCAAAGTGGGTGCGGGGGTCAAGAAGTTTAAAGTGGGCGACCTGGCGGCGGTGGGGTGCATGGTCGATTCCGACGGGACGTGTCCGGAGTGCAAACGGGGTGAGGAACAGTTCTGTCCTAACTTTACCCTGACCTATAACTTCCCAGACAAGCATACCGGCGGCGTTACTTATGGGGGTTACTCGGATAGCGTGGTGGTCGATCAGCGCTTTGTGTTGAAGGTACCGTCGAACCTGGATCTGGCCGGCACCGCGCCGCTGCTGTGCGCCGGGATCACGACCTTTTCTCCGCTGCATCACTGGGGAGTGACGAAGGGAAAGAAGGTTGGCATTGTGGGGCTGGGTGGACTGGGGCATATGGGCGTGAAGTTTGCGCATGCGCTGGGAGCGCATGTGGTGTTGTTCACGACTTCGCCCGGCAAGACGGAAGATGCGTTGCGGCTGGGAGCAGATGAGGTTGTGGTTTCGCGCAACGCCAATGAAGTGGCGAAGCATGCCAGCAGCTTCGACTTTATTCTGGACGCTGTGTCTGCGAATCACGACATCAACATGTACATCAACCTGCTGGCTCGCGACGGGAACCTGACGCTGGTGGGTGCGCCGAACAAACCGTTCGAGATTCCGGCGTTTGCCCTGATCATGGGGCGTCGCAGTGTTTCCGGCTCGCCGATTGGCGGCATTGCGGAGACGCAGAAGATGCTGGATTTCTGCGGCGCGAATAACATTACCGCGGATGTGGAAGTGATTCCGATTCAAAAAGTGAATGAGGCGTATGAGCGGCTGTTGAAGTCGGATGTGAAGTATCGTTTCTCGATTGACATGGCTTCGCTGAAGAACGCTTAGCTTAAGGAAAAGAAAAAATGTTCCCGGCTGGTCTGCAGGACGAGTGCAGGGTGGCCGGGAATTCTTGCGTATGGGGTTCGAAACCCCGCGAACCGCGACGATTTCTATTTCGCCGGACCGCCGCTGATGGAGTCGAGACTGGCGATGATTTCGGAAGGAAGGCGCAGCGTTGCGGCCTTGAGATTCTCTCGCAAATGTTGGACGGAGGATGTGCCGGGGATGAGCAGGATGTTGGGCGAACGATGAAGGAGCCATGCGAGCGCAATCTGCATTGGCGTGGCCTGCAGGGACGATGCCACTGTGTCGAGGGTCGATGATTGCAGGGGAGTGAATCCTCCCAGCGGGAAAAACGGAACATATGGAATGCCCTGGGCTGCGAGGTCATCGATGAAAGCATCATCGTTGCGGTTGGCGACGTTGTAGAAGTTCTGCACGCAGACGATGTTCGTAATTCGCTGTGCTTCTGTCACCTGCTTGGCAGTGACGTTGCTCAGGCCGAGATGGCGAATCAGGCCCTGCTGCTTAAGTTCGGCAAGCACGGTTAGCGGTGCTTCGATGGACCCTTCAGACGGCGCCGAAATTCCGCCGACGCGAAGATTGACGACATCCAGCCTGTCGAGTCCGAGATTGCGCAGGTTGTCATGGACGGCGTCGATGAGTTCCTGACGTGAGAGAGCGTGAGACCAGGACTTGTCTTCTCCGCGGCGCGCGCCGACCTTGGTGACGATGACCAGATCCTCCGGATAAGGATGGAGGGCTTGCTTGATGAGCTGATTGGTCACATGCGGGCCATAGAAGTCGCTGGTATCGATGTGGTTCACGCCGGATTCAATCGCTTCGCGCAGAACGGCAATGGCGGCGTCCGGATCGCGGGGCAGTCCCCAGACTTGCGGGCCCGCGAGTTGCATCGCGCCATAGCCCATGCGTTTGACGGTCATCGAGGTGCCGGGGAACGTGAAGTTGCTGCCGAGGTCAATCTGATTCGCTATTTGCTTCGCCATTGATTTCTCCTTCAGGTGTCGTCGGATGTATTTTTCGTGATCGCATATGATTGGATGAAGGAAGCTTCAGTTTAGGAGTTCGCATTTGGTGCAGCGTGCACACGCCGTTCTAGAGCCGCGTAAAACGCCGGTGCAAGCCCGTTCCGTCGCCAGCGTGGACGCGATTCTGGAAGCTACTCTTCAGGTTTTGCTGCAAGTCGGCAAGGAACGGCTGACCACGACCCGAGTCGCGTCGCGCGCAGGCGTGTCGGTTGGAACCCTCTATCAATATTTTCCGAATAAGAGCGCGCTATTGCAGGCCGCATTGAGACGACACATGGTTGAAGTTGCGGAAGCGGTCGAAGTTGTCTGCAAGGAACAGCGGGGAGCGAGGCTGCAGCCGATGGTCACCGCGCTGATCAGCGCCTTTCTCACGGCCAAGATGAAGGATGCGAAGACGAGCGTTGCTCTCTATTCTGTCAGCTCCGATGTAGACGGGGCGAAAATTGTGCAGCAGATGGGAACGAGGATCAATCAAGCTGTTCTGCGCATGTTGGCGAGTTCCTGCGAATCGCTCGCGATCGACCCGCAGCTTGTCGCCTCTGTGTTGCAGGGGATGATGGCTGGGGTGAGCCGCAGAATATTGGAGTCGAGCGCGCCGGAGAAGCAGTTCGAGATGTTGCGACAAGAACTGATCTTTGCGGCATGCGCGTATCTGGATGCCTGCTCAAGTCGCTATAGGCAAGGATTTGCGGCAGGTGCCTGACGATCGCAAGACATCGCAAGTGAAATCAATCCCACATCTCAGAATCGAGATGTGGGGCACCCGGCCGATTTTTTGTTGACTTCTAGATGACTGTTGCTTGGGAGCCGAAATTTCAAAATTACGACCAGGGATTCAGTCAAGCATGTATTCAACGCCTACGCCCATACGGAGATTCTTCAAACGCTTGCTCGAAAAGGTGGACCTTGTCCCCGAATACGGTTCGGAATCGTTGTAGGTGCGTCGGGGAGGGATTATAGACGGATACGTTCTTGGAGTAGACAATCCTGCCGAAGACCTCTGTTGAATAGGAATCATATTCTGGCAGAGAATATCCGATGAATACGATCGCTTCACATTCTTTTAGCACCCGTTCCGCTGCCGACCAGATTAAGCTAACGTTTCGGTTTTGCTCGGGAAACTCTGGATCGCCCGGATAACGCATGAAGCGTAGATCCGGATTAATTTCTTGAGGGTCCGGATCCAACAAAGGACGCCATTTGTCGTACGATACTGTGCTGTTGGGCGCAATTCGTGTCCATCCTGGGTAGGTGCAATGACCTCCAGTCTCCAGATAAGAACTCCAGTTTATTGAACCGTGTGGTTTCAGAACGGGAACAAACCCCGGCAGAAAATGATATTGCCATTGGACGCCCGAATCGGTTAGGGATCGCTCCAATAGAATGTCCCAGTTAAATGAGATTACTGCATTATTTCTTCCTTCCACCGGCTTCAGGAACCGCTCTGTAAACGCTTGATAGCAGGAAGACACCTTACGTATGGACAGCTGCCTTTTCCATAGCAGTCGAGCGCAGGCAGTTTTCAAAACGATTGCAGTTCTATGCCTAGGATCATCTGGACGAGCATGTTCGAGCGCCTTACGCAACTCGATTAGGACTTCCTCTAGACCAAGGCTTCCACTCGGGTCGACATGTCTAAGTCCCTCGTAAGCTTCTCCATCTTCAAAGCCTCGCCCTGGCGTTAGAGAAGCTTCATGGTTGGGGTGTCGCTCATTTTTGATGAAGGCAAGAACATCTTCCTTGAGTTCGCGACAGAGTGGAAATCCTTCAGCGGCCGAAAATCCTGCTCCGAGAATGAAAGTTGTGCGCATCTTGCAAATTAGTGTAAGGCCAGTGTTCCCAGCATAGTTCTGGGTTCCCACAAACACAAACTTTTGTTTCGTGTGTAGTGCCGCTCCAGTCGTCGCGATAGCCGAAGAATTCATTTCCGTATATTGGGAGGCGACTACATCAAATATTCTTGGATGTTGGAGTCTCTGCAATGAAGGAACTGCCGTCGGGGTGACAAAACTTTCGAACCCACTCAAGCCAAACGAAGGCTTGAATGGACCACCCGTTGATTAGGTTTGGGTTGCGTGGAGGGTCACTGCAAACGGAGGAGGCTTTCGACGGAGGGGACGAAATAGTAGGAGCCGGTGAGGGGCTCGGTGTAGCGGGTGAGTGCGTCGCGTTGGCCGTTGACGAGGCCGGCCATGCTATCGAGCATTTTGGACAGCCGATTCTGATCTGCGCTGAAGCCCACGAACACGGTACCGTGGTCTTCGACGTTTCCATAGGGCATGTTGCGGCGAAAGATGTTGCCGAAGTCGTCCTGATCGGTGCGAGCGACGTGCGAGTTCTCCGGCTTGTTTTCCAATTCGATGCTGTCAGGCTTGGTGCGCCCCATGATGAGCTCCTGTTGCTTGACCGGCAGCGCTTCCCACTCGGCTGTTTTGTGTTTCCACTTTTGCAATAACAAGACGGAGCCGGCGGCTCCGGGAACGCCTTCGGGCAAGAGCGCGTCGGCGGGCGCTTCTAGCAGGGTGGGATTTTCCGAGCCGTCAATGAAGCCGGTGAGATCGCGATCGTGGCGGTAGGCCCAACTTGAAGTTTCGTCCGCAAGCGAGGCCTGGCCTGCGAGGTCATGGATAACAGAGCGCGCCATATCGAAGACAACGTCGTAGGTGCTGCTGGAGAGCCAGACCAACGCATCATGTTGCGTGGCCGGCATAACGAAGTTTTCGATGCCCTGGATGTTTTTGTTGAAGCCTTCGACACCTGAAGGGGCATCGTCGGGAAGAATCTTGCGCCAGAGTTCGGGCCGAAAGCCGATGACGAAGTTCACTCCACCTGTAGTGGTGCGTGGCTCACGGATGGCGGCGATGGTTGAGGCGAACTGCTGGGATTTGCCGGCGTCGAGAAGGTCAAACTCCAGATAGGCGTGCGAAGAGGTTCCGAGGGCAAAGATTCCAGCCTGAGGCGTGTCCATGCGGAAATTATATCGGGCGCAATGTTTGCTCTAGCGAGCGGGTTATGCCAGGTATTCCTGAATGTAGGGATCTTTCGAGCGGAGGAGATCGACGAGAGAGCCGGTGAAGGCGATGTGGCCTTCCTTGAGGATCATGAGGGTGGTGTTGGGATCAACGCCGTCGTTCTCGATGCGCTCCATCTGATTGGTCTTCATGTTGAAGCGATGGGTGGCCAGAGTAAAGGCATCCTGCAGGCGATGCGTGACAAGGAGGGCGGTGCTTTCATACACGTCGCGCTGCTTCATGACCAGCTCAATAATGGTGGTCGAAGTGATGGGGTCGAGGCCGCCGGTGGGCGAGTCGTAGAGCAGCAGACTGGGCTGGGTGATGATGGCGCGAGCAATGGCGACGCGGCGGCGCATGCCACCGGAAAGCTCGTCAGGAAATTTGTCGATGGCGTGTTCCAGTTCAACAAATTTCAGGGACTCGATGACGCGACGATTGACGTCTTCCGGGTTGTCATGCTCTTCCATCAGCCGATAGGCAACGTTGTCGCGGACAGAGAGTGAATCGAACAGGGCGCTTTCTTGAAAGACCATGCCGATGTGGCTGCGGAAATCGAACATCTCCGCCTGGGTGAGTTTGTTGATGTCTCTGCCGAAGAGCAGGACACGGCCAGCATCGGGCGGGAGGAGGCCGTTGGCGAGCTTGAGGAGAATGCTTTTGCCGCCGCCGGCGGGGCCGAGGATGATGACCATTTCTCCAGAGCGGGCCTGGAAGCTGATGTTGAGCAGGACAGAATGGCCGTCGAAGCCGATGGAAACGTGCTCAAACGAGACCACCGGAGCATTGGGATCGCCGATCGGGCCGCCGGGAGTTGGAACGGTTTCAGTGGTCGACATAAGTGAATTCCAGCGCCGGTGAGCTAGCGGCCAAAGAGTCCAATGGTTACCTGACTGATTAGAAAATCGCTGAAAATAATTAACACAGAACTGACAACAACAGCCTGGGTGGTGGAACGGCCGACGCCCTGGGTACCCCCGCGCGTGGACATACCGAAGTAGCAGCCGACGGTGGCGATGATGAAGCCGAAGAGCAGGGGTTTCACCAGGCCTTCCAGGACATCTGGATAGCGCAACGACTGGTAGGCCATGTGAAAGTACTGCGAGAGGTCGATGCCCATGGTGCTGGAGATCCAGCCGCCGCCGAGGGTTCCCAGGCCGTCGGAAATGATGGTGAGGAAGACAAGCATGATGATGGTTGAAAGCACGCGCGGGGTGACCAGTTTTTTCAGCGGGTCGGTGCCCAGGGCGCGCATGGCGTCAATCTGCTCAGTCACCTGCATGGAGCCCAGTTCGCTGGCCATGCCGGACGCGTTGCGGCCGGAGACCATGAGGCCGGTCAGCACGGGCCCGAGTTCCTTGATCATGGAGAGGCTGACCAGTTCGCCGGTGACTGCCTTGGCGCCGAATTGGGCCAGGGTGGTGGCGGAGTTGAGAGCCAGCACGCCGCCGGTGAAAAAGCCGGTGAGAATGACGATGGGCACAGAGCCCACCCCGATGAGATCGGCCTGCGTGTAAAGGTCGACCCAGTAAAAGGGTCGACGAAAAACGTTGATCATCGCGGTCCATGCCAGGATGGAATATTCCTGTACGGCCAGAACCTTTTCGCGGAGAAACTCGCCAATCTCCATATTGGCATTATGGCATCTGCGGCACGATTGGCGAAGGGAATGAAAAATGTTCTAAGAATGAAAGCGATGGGCGGGACGGGTTTGTCTACGGCATTTGGTTCAGAGTTGCGGTGGCGCGGTCGAGCGCGCGGGTCAGGACTTCCAACTGCTCAGCGGCGCGGGCGGTATCTTTGGCATCGATCGCTTCATTCACACCGGGGATAACGACGGCCTCGTAGCCCGTGTATACCCCGGGAGCGTAGATGGTGTGTTTGTACCAGGGGCGATCGGGAAGGCCGCGTGGGTTGAGCAGGTCTTCTTCCGTATCGCGCAGGGTGCGATTTTCTTCCGCCAGGGGACCGGCGGGATCGCGTTCGGCGGCGAGGGCATGCTGGCCGGCATCTTGAAAATGATGAGCGGCGGCGAGGGCGGGGGCGAAGTTTAGGCTGGCCATGCCGGCCCTGTCAGCTCTTTCCTGGGCCGCTTCGAGATAGCCAACCACTTCGGCCCCATACTCGGCGTAGTCGTAGGGTGGAAGGTCGGCATCGGCCATGTGCAGCGCTTCCAGGCCGAGGATGCGAGCCTGCTGCTGCAGGTAGACGAAATTGGGATCCGCAAACTTGGTGAACCAGGTGTAGTCGTCAAACGCGGAATGGTAGACGCCGTAGGGACCGCTGGAGCCGATGTCGGCGGAGGGAACGCCGGCGTGCTGTAGAAACGGAGTGTAGTCGGAGCCGCTGCCGAGGTCGCCCATGCGGATGCCGTCCACCAGCGGGGAAATGTGCTGACCCTGATCCATGTGCCGATCGATGGTGCTGCCTTTCTGGTCAGTGGGTTCCTGATTGGCCAGCCACGCGTCGTACACACTGCCGCCGAGCGGGCTGGGAACTTCTTTCGTGATGTTGATGACAAATGGCTTGAGCGATGGGACAGCCTGGGCGTCGAAGGTTGGACCGGAGACGCCGACATCGATGTTGAAGTACGCGACGGCGTGCGCCAACATTTCCGCGTGGTCTTCTGTCCACTCGGTTGAGCCGAGCAGACCTTCTTCCTCACCATCCCAACTGGCGAAAATCAGAGTACGTTTTGGTTTCCAGCCGCTTTGCAAGAGAGTGCCGATGCCATGGACGGCTTCCAGCATGGCGGCGGTACCACTGTTGGGATCGACGGCGCCGAAGACCCAGGCATCACGATGATTGCCGACGATGACAGGCTGATTGGGATACTGCGTGCCGGGAATTTTTCCGATGACATCCCAAATAGTGCGGAGAGCGTAGTCTTCCTGCAGCAGCAGGTGAACCTTCACCGGGCCGGGACCCATGTGATAGGTGAAGGGCAGCGCGCCTTGCCAGGCATGCGGAGATT
Source organism: Acidobacteriaceae bacterium (assembly GCA_035502695.1). GTDB lineage: Bacteria > Acidobacteriota > Terriglobia > Terriglobales > Acidobacteriaceae > JAKAAZ01. The sequence continues at coordinate 2,122 of DATJUD010000077.1, read as the reverse complement.
CCGGGCCACCGAGCGCTTGCAGAATGGGCGCGGCATCCCGATACGATAGCGGCGTTGCCGGAATTTTCGGCTGATTGGCGGCGTCGGCGAGCGGGACACGTTTGTCGGCGGGCAGATCTGGTGTGGAAGCAAAGCCGGGAGTTGTGGGATCGCCGGGATACTTGAAGAGATATTGAATCGAACCGCGCTGAACGCCGGTCTCTGGACGATAGGGACCGTCAGGATAAATATCTCCCTGATAATAGCCGTCGTCCGCGGGGTCGGAATAGATGATGACTCCGGCGGCTCCATGCTGTTGTGCGACGTAGACTTTGACGCCGCGAAAATCCTTTCCATAACGGACAATGACAATTTTTCCTTTGACGCTGATGTGCTTGGCGGCGAGTTCGGCGAAATCTTTGGGCGTGCCGTAGTTGGCGTAGACCACCTCGGCGGTGATGTCGCAAGAGGGAGAATAGGCGTTGTAAGCGGTCGCGATGCGCTTGTCATCCTGATACGGGTCGTCGCTGACATGTTCTGGCGTGGGGCCGGACATGAGTTGCTTGCCGTCTGGACCGAAGGCGGTGACTTCCACTTTCTTCGGAGTATTCATCATGACGCGATAGGGAACGATTTTGGTTTCTAGACCGGCATCGCGAAATTTTTGGGCAACATATTGGGCGGTAGCAAAGTCTTCTTTGGATCCTGCGATGTGAGGTGCGGCGGTGAGGATCTTCAATTCCTGGCCGGCGAGGATGGGGCTGGGAACCGGCATAAATTCCTCGTCCAACTTGCCCTGGGCTGCTGCATCGCGAAAGCCGAGCATGGTAGTGGGAGGCGTAGGAGTGGGGGGAGTTGCGGGTGGACCGGGCGGAGTGGTTGTTTGTCCAGAGAGGAAGGATGCAAACAAGAGGAACGCCGCGGCACGCAGAATCAATGGGGATTCTCCCAGGGGGAATTGATTTCAGGATACAGGATGGGAGTGGAGCATAAGCCGCTATCTTGGCTGTTCATACTCGCTTTCTCGAGAATGGCGTTATCTCATCCGCGGCTTATCCGAAGCAAACACATTAACCAAGCGAAAAATAGGCCCAGTGTCGAAAACAAGAAAGACATGACGGCTACCATACTCACACAACCGCTGCTCGGGTCCGTGCTGTAGTGTGCGTACTGATGCGTAATTTTCACAAACCGCTCGTCAGCGCCGAAGAGTAATGCCATGTGGCATCCGGTTGCCTGCCACTGTAGTAGCGTTTTGCCATCAGCCATTGAACTGATGGAAGTAGGCTGTCCCACAACCGCGATGACCTCACCCGCAGTTTTTCCTCTCATATCCCCGAGAGCCAAAAACCGTGCGTGAAGTTCTCTTCCTGGAGCGGTTACATCTCTGCTACTCATAATTCATCCGCAAGCGGAATTAGAGTCCCAGTTTCTTAATGAACCTGGCCTTAACTGTGTATGTTTTCAGATGGGTAGCTCCGTCGAATGTGGCTATCAGAAACTCGCCCTTTTGATTCCTTACCTTTTGAACATCGGCCATTGTGAATTTGCTGACAAGGGAAGAACAGGCAGCAGTCGCCCCAAAACCATTCTGCCACGTGCTCGGACGGAGACGTGAAGAGGCCGCCTCAATAACCACACTCCCTCCTTTATCGGACAGAAGTACAACGCGAGTGATCGAATCGCACGCTGGTCCTGACGCAGTGCCGCTAGCACAGCCTTGGCTGATGATTGTCAAGGCCCGCAATGTATCTTCCGGCTGCGGATTGAAGGGCAAGTATTGGTGTCTAGCATTGATACTAAGGGCGTTCAGCCAGCCTTTTGCCGTGTAAATAAACTCCTCCGGCATCTGCGCCTTGCATATCGAAGGGGTTAGAAATCCTGAATCCATTATTGCCACGAACCCTGAGCCTGGCTTGAGGGCTATTGCTGCCTTGATCTCGTCCGAGGATAAATTATCGCCGAGTTGAGATCGTGCTGCTGGACCTAGGCATACAACGATGATCATGAGCGCCAAATACTTGCAGGTTTTCATGGCAGCAGCATAGCAGAGGCAGCGTTTCATCTGCTATTTTTTTGCTGGGCACATTTCAGACGGTGTCGATGACAAGAGCGTCCTGGGTTAGTAGCACAGGCTGAGTTG
>DATJUD010000076.1:0-25702 GCA_035502695.1 Acidobacteriaceae bacterium | reverse complement strand
TCAGTGGTCTGCACTAGGTTTGGCAATAGCGCTTCGTCGAGCAGCGCCATCATCGCGCCGGTGGCGTGCAGATCCCCGGCTCGTACCGGCTTACCAGAGCGCGATGCCCCGATCACGATGGATGCAAGACGCCGCCGCAAGTCCTTGCGGTCTGTAGCGAGCGCCAGGATGGCCATGATCTCCGACGCTGCGGTGATCACAAATCCGGTGCGGCGATTGGAGCCATCTTTTTTCCCATCGACGTCAATCGCGATGCGGCGCAGCGCGCGATCGTTCATGTCCATTGCGCGTGGCCAGGTGATTCGATCGGGATCAAGGTCAAGCTCATTGCCGTGGAACAAGTGAGCATCGATGAGTGCGGCCAGCAGATTGTGGGCGGAAGTCATGGCATGAATATCGCCGTGGAAGTGAAGATTGATCTTCTGGCTCGGTTCCACTTGCGACAGCCCGCCTCCAGCTGCGCCGCCTTTCATGCCAAACACCGGGCCCAGAGAAGGTTCGCGGGAAGTGATGAGGGCATTTTTGCCAATGCGCTCCAGCCCTTGCACCAGTCCAATGGATGTGACAGTTTTACCTTCACCAGAAACAGTGGGAGTGGTGGCAGTGACCAGAATCAGCTTGCCTCGGCGGGGAAATGCCGGGTCGGTCAACAAATCCAACTTCAGTTTTGCGCCGTAGGTTCCCAGAGTTTCATACAGGTCCTCCGGCAGATTCAGCTTACGTGCAATCGCGGCTATCGGCAGTAACGCTTGCGTCATTCGCGGATTTCCATTCTAGTTCGCTGCAGGAGTGATGTTGGTGACCGGGTATATCCCAATGGGCTGACGGAAATAAAGCCAGACCCATTGTAGCGGTCTAAGTTCGCGCAATCGGTGTCGCTGCTCCGGCGATGACTTTTTGTGCTTGTTATTTCGCTGCCGAGACGGGAGAGTTCAACTCCGCGGTATCGATCGCAAGACGCAAGGCGCCCATCAGCTGCGCGTCCGGTCCAAGCTCGCTGGCAATCAGGTCGGGTCGTCCGCGGACAGCCCATTGCTGTAGCATTCCGCGAGTGGCAGCGCAAAGCGCGGGATGCAATCCTACGCCGCCCCCCAGGACAAACAGCGGGCAATTCAGCACAAGTGACATGTTATAGATGGCGTGGGAAAGCATGCGCGCGGACTGTTGCAGAATGGTCTGTGCCAGCGGATCGCCAGCAAGCGCAGCGTCAAATATTTCCGACGCGATCATCTCCCGCGGCAGTGTGGTCTTGTCTGCGCTCCATAGCTTTTGCCATTCTGCCCGAATCCCTTCGCCGCCAATCATGCTCTCCAGAGCGCCGGGTTCATCGCGTTTCCGCGGCGCGTTCGGCGTGCCGGGCACCAGCATGTAGCCGATTTCTCCAGCGGCCCAACCTGCGCCGTGGAATAAGGAGTGGTTCAGCACGATGCCGGCGCCGATGCCGGTTCCAATCGCGACAAACGCGAAGTCTGGTGCACCCTTGGCAGCACCCGCCCAGCTTTCTCCGACAGCCGCCAGGTTCACATCATTGTCCACTGCAGACGGAATGTTCAGCGCAGCTTCGAGCATTGCGGCCAGCGGAACGTCGCGCCATCCGAGCAGATACGAAGTCGCGATCACTCGCCCTTCCTCGACGTCAGTGACTCCAGGTACGCCAACGGCGATGCCTTTGAGGGAGTCGCGCGGAACGGAGGTTTGCTGCAGCACGTTTTTGATGCCGTCGCATATCAGGCCAACAACTGCGTCCGCGCCGCGTACGCCGGCAGTAGATGACGACCATTTTGCGACGATGGCGCCGGACAGATTGGCGAGCGCAAGGCGCAGATTGGTTCCTCCAATGTCGACTCCTACAACGTAGCCGGTATCGGAAGATGGCGCGCGGTAGGGTTGGGCAGTTGCGGCATTGCCGTCATGTTGCGAAATTTCCATGGCACCGTGCTTCCTGGAATTTGCCATTGTCGTACTGTCTCTCCTGGGGATTTCACTCATCGGGCACTCGCATTCGCCTCAGTGCTAATGGTTTCCAATTCGCGCCCTTTTGTTTCCGGGATAACGAAGCGGACAAAAAGCATTGTGAGGATACAAAACCCTGCATAAATGATGAAGGTGGATGAATTTCCTGCTGCCTTAATGAGCGACAGGAACGTAAGGGAAACAACAAAATTTGCCGCGCCGGAGGCCAGGGACGCCAGGGCAACTCCGCGGCCACGAACCTGCAGCGGAAAGACTTCCGACACCAGAATCCACGCGATGGGCCCCATGCTGAAGGCGAAGCAGGTGATGTAGACCATCAGGCAAATGGTGGCGACGACGCCGGGCGCAGCGCCGAAAATAGCCTGATTGTGGAAGGAATACGCCAGCATCAGCAAGGATGCCGTCATGCCGCCGACACCGGCGTAGAGCAGTGGTTTCCGTCCTATACGGTCGACCAGCACCAATGCAATGATGGTGGCGAGCACGTTGGTGACGGCGACTAACAGTGTCGCGAAGATCGCATTCTTGTTGGAGGTAATGCCGGCGAGTGAGAAAATCTTTGGCCCGTAATAAAGGATAGCGTTGATGCCGGTGACTTGTTGCAGGATGAGGAATCCAGCGGCGATGAACAGCGACATACGCACCGCCGGACTCCACAGCGCGCTCCAGCGCCGTTCCATTTTGATTTCCAGAGCTGCGTGAATGTCGGCGATCAGCAGGCGAGCACCTTCTGCATCCGTGTAGGTGCCGAGAACAGATTCAGCTTCAGAAATGCGGTGCTGTGCAAACAGCCATCGGGGACTTTCCGGCAAGGTGAGGAGCAGGAAAATAAAGAGCGCCGCCGGCAGTGCTCCAATTCCAAACATCAGCCGCCAGGCATGTTGACTCGCCAGCCAATAGCCCACCCAGTCGGCTAGTGCAATTCCGATGGTGAGGGCAAACTGGTACAGGCCGATCAGCATTCCGCGCGAACGCGGAGGCGCCAGTTCCGAGACGTATACAGGGGCGGTAACAGACGTAAAGCCGACAGCCACGCCCAGCAGGAAACGCGCGATGATGAGGATGATGACATTGGGCGAGGCAAAGGCCAGCAGCGAACCACAAAGGAAAATGGCGCCGCCCCACAGGAGCGTAGCACGACGGCCGATTCGATCTGTGATGGCGCCGCCTGCGAGCGCGCCGGACATGGCGCCGATCAATACCACGCTGACCACCACTTCCTGCATGCGCGTAGAGAGGACAAAGGATTGGCGCACGTACACCAATGCGGCCGCGATGACTCCCATGTCATAACCGTAGAGGATGCCACCGAGCCCCGCGATGAGCGAGACTCGCCAGATAAATCCGCGGCGAACGTGGGTCTCTGGTGCGAGCACTGGGATGGACAAGATTTCCTCTCGATTCAAAATGCTCGTCATATTACTGCGTCATTACGCCGTATTGAAATCGCGGAGGCAGCCGGCACCCGGTCTGCTCCACCATGCCAAGCGTGAGCGCCTGCGGCACCAGCAGGGATGTAATCGCTTCCCAGGGCTCCGGGACTGCATCCATTCGAACCGGAAAGAGTTTCTCCGTCTTCGGAGGATCTTCGCCAGAGATGAGAACAACTTTTCCGCCGCGGCGGTTGCATTCTTCGGCGAGTTTGATTCCCAAGCCGGCGACGCGACCGACAGCGAAAATAATCGCCACGTGGGAACCGTCCACATCCAGGTTGGGGCCATGTTTGAACCCTGCGCCGGTGTGCGCCGCCGCGCGACGACCGCTCATTTCGCGAATACAGAGCGCGCTCATGATGGCAGCGCCGTACGCGGACCCTCGGCCGATGACTTCAATATTGGCGGCACCACGGCAAAACGACTCGAGTTCGCTGCGTTGCGCAAAGATGGGATCCAGATTAGAAGTAAAGATTTCCGCTGCGCGTTCGGCATCGTCTTCCCATGGTCGCTCGAGTATCTCGGATGCGAGAATAATCGCCACAGCGGTGGAGTTGGTGTACGTTTTTGTCGCGTTACCGTACTCCGGGCCTGCCAAAATGGGCAGCCGATTCCGCGTCATGTTCCAGCAGGTGCTGGCGGGATTATTGCAAATCAGGCCGAGAGATCGATTTTCTTCGGCTTTCATCAATTCAACCAGTTCTGCGCTTTCGCCAGAAGTGGTGAGTAGAACGGAGAGAGCCGCATCGTTCCATACGTGCCGAGCGTAGTGCAGCCATTCGCCGGCGTCGGCGGAGAAGGAGGGTCTGCCGTGTGTAGTCAACCCGACAGACGCGCTGAAGGAGGAACAGTAGGACGCGCCCATTCCAATGAACATGACGGGTCCTGGCTTTTGAGAAAGCCGGCGAAAATTTCTCAATTGGGAGCGAAGTTCCGGATCGCTGCGATAGGCGCGAATCAAGTCGAGCAAGCGTTGCGGTTGCTCTCGGCACTCGATTTCGAGGATCTGGGTCCCAGTGGCGTGTAGCAGGTGTGCTGGAGGCTCGACCCCGTTAATCCAGCGAGGTATTTCCATATTCGCGTCTCCCACGACACCGTCCTCAAATGATGAGAGTCCGCAAATAGCTGGGATCTCGTGCTGCAGAGTTGCGGCGCAAATTGCTGCATGTGCCGTGAAATCCACCGCAATTTTATGATTAAAACGTAGCAAACGAACGAGCAAAAAATGCAAACAAAAACAAAGAGGAACCGCCGATGATGGCGATTGAACCGTATTCTGACGCACTTCTTAATGTTTCGTTAGTATCTCGCGGAAGGGGCGAGAATGCAAGACATTCTTTTTGTTAGGAAGGTTTGTAAAGTTGACATCCAGGCCGAATTGTTGGGTGACGAACGCGCCATGAATGGCATATAGTAGCCGTCAGAATCCTGTCTCTCCGGAACGAAATGAAGAGAAAAAATATCCCACTGGGTCGGCCGTCGATTCTGCGGCACACGAATGCTCACAGCATTTTGAAGCTCCTGCGAGACTTTGGCTCGTGTTCTCGAGCGGACCTGGTTCGGGCTTCCGGACTGAGTGCTCCCACAGTGACGAACGTCGTGAAAGACCTGTTACAGAAAGGTCTGGTCGAACCGCTCGGGGAGGGGGAGTCGAGCGGCGGGCGTCCGCCGGACATGATTCGCTTTCATGCAGAGCGGGGCTGTTTGCTGGCCGTACAGATTTCCTCGGCAAGCCTCACATTCCTGCTGACCGATCTGAATGGAATTGAGTTGGAAGCGTGTAAACTCCCGTTGGCCGATTACAGCACAACGCCGGCGGCGGTGTGTGGATATATCGAAAAAGAATTGAAGCTGCTGCTGCGAAAACAGAAGAAAACGCGGGATCAACTATTGGCGATTGTTGTCGGAGTGCCGGCGATTACAAATGTCAACGACGGTACTGTGCTGGCCATCAGTACGCTGGAAGACTGGCGATCCGTGCCTCTTCGCGACATGCTGAGCAAGGTTGTCCACTGCACCGTGATTCTGGAAAATGATATCAATCTGGCAGCGCAGGGAGAGCAGTTCTGCGGAGCGGCGCAATCCGAAAAAGATTTTGTGTTGATCGACATCGGGGAAAATGTTGGGGCCGGTATTTTTCTGGACGGCAGAATCCATCACGGATCGCAGTGGTCAGCCGGAGAAATTGGGTATATGCGCTTGCCGGGTACTTCGCGCAGACAGCCCACCATTCACGAATTTGGCGAGTTGGAAATGCTTTTGACAGGCTCAGGAATCTTGAAGAGTTGGCATGAAACCAGCGACAAGCACACCAGAGGCGAGACAGCTTCTGACGATGAAATCAATGCAATTGTCATATTGGATATGGCTCATGCAGGCGACGCTCGCGCAAGAAAAATCATCCGCAAAAGAGCGGAAATTGTCGCGGACATCATCATCGACTTGTCTTTGATTCTGAATCCGAATCTGATTCTGCTGGGCGGAGAAATCGGAGGGCATCCGGCATTGATCGAATTCGTGCGGCAGCAGTTGCAAGGAAGTGAATTTGCGGTGCCGAGTATTAGTTCTGGCACCTCTGGCAACCGCGCTGTGCTTTGGGGCGCGATTGCTCTTGCATTGGAAGCCATTCCTTCGGTGCTGCTGCCGGAACCGCCCATGTCGTCTTGAATTTGAGTCGAGCGTCGCAGTGTTGCCTTGACACTCCAATTTGCAATGTGGTCCACTTGCAGCCAGGCGGACTTTATTTTAGAAGGTTAGAAACCGATCAATCCCGCAAAGAGTGAACCTCTGGTTTGTACGTCTGGAACACCGCACGAGAACGCCCAATGAAATGCAAAGCCCAAGGAGAACGATCGGACGCATGACGACGCGACGGAATTTCGTGAAACTGGCTGCCGCGGCAGGGCTGATCAGCGTCGCCGGTCCGCTTCGCGCGCTCACTCGACTAAACATCGGGGTGGGGACGTTCAGTTATCACAACCTCTCCATGGACGACATGATCGTCCAGCTAAAATTGCTTCACATTCGAGAGATCGAAATGTCTCGCGGTGAGTTTATGCTGCTGAGCCATCCCAAGGCTCAGATGTTTCGCAGCGCTCGAGCGAAACTGGACCGAGCCGGCATTAGGTGCGTCTCGTATTATGCCGCTACGATCAAGGATGCCGATGACATCGACAATGCGGTGCGCTTTGCAAAACTCCTTGGGAGCACCAACATTACCGGGGACGGAACGGAAGCCGTACTGAAGCAGATCGACAGGCGGTTGAGCCAGGAAGGCTTGACCTTCGGGCTGCACAATCATTTCTTTCCGAACATCGATTTTCCATACCAAAGCCCGGAAGAAGTTCTACGAGCAATCTCCCCGCTTTCGAAGACGATGGGAGCGACTGCGGACACTGGGCAATTCGCCTCCTGCGGCTACGATCCGGCGGATGCGATCCGCAAACTCGCGCCTCGCCTGCGCATGGTGCATCTGAAAGATGTGAAGGCCAAGGGAAGCGATGTGAACACCCTGCTGGGTCAGGGAATTGCGAACATTCCCGCCGTGATGCGGGAATTGCATCGGCAGGACTTTGCCGGATTGGTCGCGGTGGAATACGAAAAAGAAGGACCCGTGGATCAGGATATGGTGAAGGAAATTGCATATGCGAGAAGCCTCGCGTAACCGCGGCGCGATTGGGTCGCTTGGAGGAGAGTAACAATGCGAAAACTATTTCTGCTGGCGCTGGCCGGAATCATGTCGCTGACGGTACATGCTCAGCAAGTGCATCCAATTCTGCCTCTGGGTTCTCCCGCGCCGAATTTTGAGCTGCCGGGGGTGGATGGAAAGATCCACAAACTGAGCGATTACGCCAATAGCAAGGTTCTAGTCGTGGTGTTTACCTGCGACCATTGCCCCATCGCGCAGATGTACGAGCAGCGGATCGAGAAGCTGTATGAAGACTATTCGAAGCGAGGTGTTGCCGTGGTGGCGATCATGGGCAACGACCCGAAGGCGACTTTGATTGGAGAATTGGACTCTTCCGACATTGGCGACACGCTCGCGGAGATGAAGATTCGCGTGAAGTACAAGCATCTTCATTATCCGTATCTGTACGACGGCGCGACCCAGTCGGTGACCGATGCCTATGGACCGCAAGCCACGCCACACGTATTCATCTTCGATCAGAGTCGCCATCTGCGGTATGAAGGGCGCTTCGATAACAGCTATCGAATTGAGAAGGTCAAGACACACGACGCGCAGAACGCGATTGATGCACTGTTAGCGGGTAAGCCTGTCCCGGTGACGCATACGGCCGTCTTTGGCTGCTCGACAAAATGGAAAGACAAGGAACCGTTGCGCGAAGCCGACGAGGAAAAGATCGATTCGCAGCCGGTTAGCGTACAAATGGTCGATGCTGCCGGGCTGAAAAAACTTCGTGCGAATGCGGGCGACAACTACACTTTGGTCAGCTTCTGGGCGACATGGTGCGGCTCCTGCGTCGAGGAATTTTCCGATCTGCAGGACACGTTCAGGATGTACGACGATCGTGGATTTCAACTGGTGACCGTATCGGTGAATACGCCGGATGAAAAAGCAGGAGTGCTGAGGTTCTTGCAGCGGAAACATGCCACCAGCCGCAACCTGTTGTTTGCATCGGACAACACCGCCGCGCTGCAGGCGGCATTTGATCCCAAGTGGCAGTCAGCTGTGCCATATACAGTGCTGCTGGCTCCAGGCGGGAAGGTTCTCTACAGCACCGTTGGGTCGGTCGACATTCTGGAGATGCGACGGAAAATTCTGGCGGCGATGCCATCCGATTACATCGGCTTCAATAAATATTGGATGGGCAACTAAATGCCGGGATTCGTATTCGCATCAACGCGGTGAGCGTTGATGCGCGGCCCAGAAGATGGAATTCCGAAACAGCGTCGTGAACGCTGGATTGTCGAATAATTCCGGATGGTGCCCCATAAAGATATAGATATTTCTGGCCTTGTAATGCTCGTTTGTCCAGACGACCGGATGATCTCCCATTTTCGTCTTAGTGTCGCGCGAGTACGTATTTTCATCGACGCTGGCCAGTACATGCACATTGGGGCGCGGTGATTTGTCCCAGGTGTACCATTCTTCCTGCTTCACCAGAAATTTCTTCGGCAGGCCTCGCATGGCCGGATGAGTTGGGTCCTCCACAGTGACCATGCCATCGGCAAAGTTGGGAATGTAACCGGTGAATCGTATGCCACCCATAAATTGCGAAAACCAGGGCCACATTTTAAAGCCGTCGAACTCACCCAGTAACGTGGCGTGGTGGAAGCCGATCCATCCTCCTTTTCCCTGCTCAATGTATTTCGTGAACGCGGCCTTGGCCGTGGGCGTCCAATTATAGGGAGGGTAGTTCAGTTGAATGAAGAGTTGATAGTGCGACAGAAATGCATCGTCGATCTTATCGGTATTTTCAATGTAATCGATGGTGAAGTTATCATTCGTCGCCAGCTGGCTGAGCCAGATCTTCGCCCGCGCCACGAATGCCTGATGCTGCCCGCCCGCCTCGGCGAGAGCGATCACGTGGAACTTCGGCTTGGCAGCGGCTGTCGCGCTGGCGCTCGCGACAAGGAAGATCGCCACCAGGCCTAGAATCCACGCATGCATTTTGCACGAGTGTCGATGAAATTGCATGGACGCCTCCTACTTTTCTTGAGGTCAGCTACTCGCAGCTTATTTCTTTCTGAGCGGAGTCATCTCCAGAGCCCAAATGGCCATTGGACGCATGTACATTCCGGCGCGGAAATTGCCAGTGATGTCCCATGCCTCTGGAGTTCGGAACCAGTACCCTTTCGTCTGGTAGATCACGTGATACAGGCCCCAGGTAGTCTTCCATGCCTCGTCCTTCATGCCGTCGCTCATCAGCAGGCCGGCATAAGCCTCGGTCGTTCCCACCCACACTTCTTTGGCTTCGTCATTGGTCAGGATCGAGCCATCCGGCGCCATGCCATTGGCTGCGCCCATTTCGCCATTGCCAAACTTCATCACGTTGAAGTTGTAGATCTTTTGCAGGGCGGATCGCTGCATCGCATAAGGAACAATGTCGCCGAGGCCGGTAAGGTTCGCATACCATTGGCCCGCGAGTTGATCGGCCTGAATGTCGTCTTTGGACGCACTGTTAGTGTCGTAGCGGAAGTAGGAACCATTCCAGAGATCGGAGATATAGGTCTTCTGGCCCTTCAGGAAGAGCGCGTGATATTCCATAGCGGTTTTGGTGTCTCCAAGAATGCGTGCGGTTTCCTCGCCGGCACGCAGCGCAGCCAGCCATAGTCCGCCAGAGTAGGCGCTGACTCCACTGACGACCCAGGAATCATAGGTCTGATCAGGGTAGCCGCTGTTTTCGGGCACGCCTCCGCCACGATCGAACTGGCGAAGATATTGAATGGCGTCTTTCATCGCCGGCCAGGTCTCACGGAGAAATGCTGTGTCGGTGCGGCCGGTCAGAACGTAGTCGCGATAAACCATCAAAACAAATTTGGAGTTGAGATCTTTCCAGTCGTTGGTGTCCTGCCATCCAGGCTCGTTGACGGCGTAGAAGGGATCGCCCTCGGGCACTCCGAGGTCATGCGGAACAGCGCCAATCTTTTTGCGCTTGTGGGTGACGGGCGTGTCGGTTAGCTGCGTCTTCCAAACCCACAGTCCTTGCTCCGGCCACTCTTTGGGTACCGTGTCGGCAAATTCCAGCAGAACCTGTTTGTCGATTTTCGGCCAGAACTTTAGCAGTGGCAGGGAGGCGTAGAAGCGCACGTCGAGTGTGCCGTAGTACGCATAGTCAAAGCATTCCAGCAGAGCGAAGGACGCTGGAGCTTTCGGATCGGATCCGACAGGTCGGCCCCAGAAGGTGCCGCCATCGGTGAGTGCGTACAGTTCGTTGAACAGCATTCCGCGGTACCACAGAGGTTCACTTGCGTTGTCGATGTAAGGAGCCTGCCATTCGTCGATGGCGTCGCTCCACTCAGTGGCGTGCAGCAGGCCATCGCGAGCGATGTTCCAGGCATTTCGGCCGGAAGTACCGTAGAAATCCGTATAGCGTCGATCCCATTTTCTACCTTCCCCAAACTGCACAACGGGGAAGTCCCACGCGATGACCATCGGAATGACTTTCTTCTCTCCGGGTTGCAGCGTGAAGCGAAGCGCGATGGCACCTGCTAGTTTTTCTTTATCGCTGACCCAGGATTTTGTGTCGTCAGCCAATGTGCCATCCTTGGCAAATGGCGCCCACACGGCCTTGCCATCCCCTGACGCCAGAAACGTGGTTTGATAACTGACTTCCACACCTGGCGAGTTGAGCGCGGCGATCACAAACTGACCATCCCATTCGTTCGGCGCTGTGCCCGCACGCTTCCTATCGAAGACGATGCCTTCCATCGTTCCGGCGCCGGGGATTTTCTCGCTTCGATACTCATCGAAGTTTCCCTGGTTCGGAGTTCCGGAAAAATCGCGGGTGAAGGTGCGAAACCATCCGGACATATTGGTCCAGGAAAGCAGCACAGAAACGGTGACAGCTTTATTAGTCGGATTGTCCGCATGCCAGCGATAGACGGCTACCGGGTAGCTGGATTCGCGATAGTTATTGGGGAGCACTGGGGAGAATTGTTCTAGGACAACGTGCGCGGGAAAATTTTTCGAGCGGTAATCGAACCACGCTTTTGGAAACAGTGCGTAGTAGTCGCCTGCCCCAACGGGGTAATTCCAGTTCCAACTGGATAACTCGTCTGCGGGTGGATGGCCGTTCATCAATACCTGTGCAGTGCCGTGGGAGTCGCCTGCGGATTGCTGAAACATGGCGAACTGATTGGCATACACCGGCTGATATTTATGGACACCGCCCTTGATATGCCAGCGCGCGAAATCTCCGCGATAGCTGCGCGAAAATGTTCCGGCGCCCATGCCGCCGACCGGAACCCCTTGCCAATAGCCGTCGTCGATGTCGCCGGGAACGCGGGTGACTCCTGGATTCACGAGGGGAAGACCGAGCGGGCGCCTCCATGCTGCCTTCGGAATTGCATCTCCGGCCCATGCGGTAGAAACCGCGGAAAGACAGAGTACACACGCCAGAGTGCGAATCGACGATCGCCCCAAAATGTCTCCTTGATGCGTAAAAAAAATGCACGTTGGTGCGGCGAAAACTCAGCGCGCGGACGCGCAGGGAGGCCGCTATGGCAAGAAGTATATACTAACGAAACATTACGAAGTATCCGAAAATAGTTGAGCTTGATTCACGAAAGGGATGCGGGTGAAGCGGATGCATATTTATCCCAGGAAACGTCTGAATTCGCACTGTCACGCAATGGTTCTCATTATCGCCGCAACAGTGCTTGCAGTGGGAATGAGCGGTTGTGGAGGGACGAAAAAGGCGGTTGTCGCCGTGCCTCCACCGGCTGCGACTGCACCCACGCTGGCAGTGTCCTCGAGTCAGTCCTGCCCACCCGCCAAACAGGCGTTTCCGCTAAATCCAAACCCGCGGCTGGTCGAGTACTTCTTTCTGGATAAAGGCGAGCACTATGCCGACTACGCGAAGCAGGTCAATTTCGGGAAGATGACTCACCTGAATCTCGCTTTCGGAGATCCGCCGAAGTGCAACGGCGTGTGTACCGCGAACAGCGACATGGCATTTTCTATTTCGGGTCAAAGCGATGCCGACATCGCGGCAATTGTCGCAGCCGCGCATGCAGCAGGTGTGAAGGTCATTCTGTCAATCGGGGGTGGGGGTGGCGATCAGAGAATCATTCAGTTTTACAATGCTGGACTATCCGCTGAACTAGTCAATTCGCTGGACAAATTTGTCGCGGCTCACGGATTTGATGGGATCGATTTGGACATCGAAGACCCGAGCAATATGGGCGCGCCATTCGGCACTTTTGTGAATGCATTAATGGCGAAATTTCATCCGGAAGGAAAGATTGTCACGGCTGCGGTTGCGAAATATCTGCAGAGTTCCATGCCCAATGCATCGCTACATCAATTCGACTTCATCAACGTGATGGTGTATTCGTCGTACGACCAGGCGCTCGATTCGCTGCAGTTTTATTCCGTAGACGAAAAAATCGCACGTGACAAGATCGTTCTTGGTGTAGGTTTTTTTGGCTCAACGGCAGATGACTCGAAGGAAGAAAGCTATCAAAAGATTCTGGCTGCCTATCCAAATGCGTGGAAGGTGGATCTGGTGGGAGGAGGTTCGCTCGACGATGGGCAGGCATTTCGCTACGCCGGCGAGGTAACGATGGCGCGAGAGACGCGGCTGGGTGAGCAATACGGTGGCGTGATGCTCTGGTCAATCCTCGGGGATGCGGCGTCACCACATTCTTTATTGACCATCATTCAGAACAACCTGAACACGAACCCCGGGGCTCAGGCAGCGGGGAATCCCTAGTCAAGATTTCGATGTCGCTGTCGCGAACTGCTATTCCTTGCGTCCGCCTAGCCACAACAGGGCGTTTTCAAAGAAGCGATTCTGCACAGGGCTGGTGAGAATCTTGTTGCCGTGACCCATGTTGGTGTAAATCATTTTGTACTTCGTGTTGGTCCAAGTGACAGGTATGTCGCCGCCAACGAGGGTGTCTTTAAAGCCGATCGGATAGTTTGACGGCGCGAGCGTCATCAGCACCTTGATGCCCGGAGTGTTGCGGGGATCAGGCCTCCAGCTATACCATTCGTTGGCCGGAGATAGATAGCTATGAGGCAGACCTTTCATAATGGGACTCGTTGGATCGTCGATCGTAAGAGTCGCGGGTAACGGAGGCCAACTGTTACCTGAAAACACCGTCCCAAGAAAGTCAGCATACCAAGGCCACATTGCGCGGCTATCCATCCAGCCAGCAATGTGAAAGCCCAGCCACGCACCGCCATGTTCCATGTAGTTTTGGAACGCCAGTCGCTGCGCGGCAGTCGATGGCGCGTCATCCAGCCACAGAACAACCTGATATTGCTTCAAGGTGTCCGGATTCATGTCATTCCAATGGGAGGTCGCTTTGAAGTCGAAGTGATCGCGCTGTGCCATCGCCTGGAAAAATGGAATCGCCTGCAGGGCGAAATCAACATGGTCCTGTTCGACATTGGTCGAGTAGAAAGCAAGAACATGAAAAGGGCGGCTCTGAGCGAAGATTGTGCCTCCCGAGCAGGTCAGGAGCGTGAGCAGGCAGAAGATAATGAAGCGCCGAATCATGGATAAACCTTTCCTGGCCAGTAGTGAAACGTGGTAAAGGGTTCGACAGAAGACTTTCTAATGATTGATAATCTAGTCCACAACGAGGTTTTATCACAATATGAGCTCATTCGCGCTATGGTGTACTCCGTTTGCTGAAAAGTTTCGGCCCCAACGCGGTGCATGCGTCAGCATTGCGATGATTGCGGTGTCGATTCTGGCGATGAGTCTCCAGACTCATGCCGAGACCGACGCGGTGCAAGGAAGAGTGATCACGCGTCGCGCAGTCGTGGTGAATCCTGCAACGCACAAGGTGTATGCGGTCGACGAGGGTGCGGGCACCGTGAAAGTGATCGATGAACGGACAGGCTCCATACGCACAGTGAAGGTGGGACAGAGGCCTGTCGCGATCGCCATGAACCCCAAGACAAACCGCATCTACGTCGCGAATACAGGCAGCGGGTCGATCAGCGTGATCGACGGCAATCGAGACGTAGTAATTGCGACCGTGAAGGGCGAGAAGCTACCCTACGTACTGGCGGTCAACGACGCAACGAACAAAGTGTACGTGACAAACACCTATAGTGACATGGTGACAGTGATCGATGGCGCGACAAATACGGCCCACGCGCTGAAGGCTGGAAGCGCGGATGGAATTGCGATTGATCCGCGTAATAACACGATCTTTTTGATGACCTATGAGGACCCGGACGTTCGGATTATTGATGGCGCAACAGAAAAAATCAGCAAGGTCGCGGTGGGAACGCATTTGTGGGGAATGATTTTCGATCCCTCCACAAACACACTGTACCTGGGGCATACGGGAACTGCCAATCTAGTCGCGATGAATGAGAAGACCCACGCCGTGCATACGATTCCGGTAGGAGCGATCCCTTGCGCGGTTGCGGTCGATGCGCCGACCCATCGGATCTACGTGGTGAATTACGGAGACCGAACTGTCAGCGTGATCGACGATACAAAAGGCAAGGTGATAGCCACGCTTCCCGTGGGGAAACATCCGCAGTCAATCGCGGTGGATCAGGAACATAACCGCGTCTACGTTGCGAACGTTCACGGTGACAGCGTGACCGTAATTGATGGTGCGACGAACACGGTGATGGGCACGCTAGGGGTGGGTAAGAACCCATACGCGCTCGCGGTCGATCCGGTGACCCGCCATATCTATACCGCGAACTATGGTGAGCCTTCGGTCACGACGATCGATGTCGCGCAGGTATCGGCAGCAAAATAGGCGACGGCCTGGCTGGTTCTATTATTTGCCCGCGACACCTGTCAGCTCCTGATGCTGATTGAGCTCTCCGTCGGGGAATAGAACTGCAACCCAGGGCGACGCTGGATCGATCACTCGTGCATGCCAGGTGATTTCGCTCTTGCTGTGCTCGCCCAGGCTAACCGGCTTCGTCTCCGATCCAGTCAACTCCAAATTGTTGACCCTGGTAGTAAAGGTGTGGGCTCCCATGCCCTCTGCGGCGACTCGCAATAGAACTTCGTTCGAATCGAGACTCTTGGAACTGACTGAGAAATCCACCGCTTTTTCGCGGCGCAAATCTAATTGGTACGATCCGGCAGAGAGTGCTGTGAGGGAAGTGCGGATAGTGCCCGATTCGACAATGTATTTGCCTTGAGGAATGACGGCGCGAAAGGTTCCGTCGGTTTGGTTGACAGTCGCGTCGGTGGCCTTGCCCGTTTCGCGATTTACAAAGCGCACAGACGCGCTTGAATTGGAGTCGATCACGCCGCGCACGATCGCAGGACCGCTTAGATCTCCCATCAGCCAGATCCACTCACCCACGGGCTGGGTCCAAACTTC
Organism: Acidobacteriaceae bacterium; assembly: GCA_035502695.1. Taxonomy (GTDB): domain Bacteria; phylum Acidobacteriota; class Terriglobia; order Terriglobales; family Acidobacteriaceae; genus JAKAAZ01. Next base: position 10,295 of record DATJUD010000076.1, on the reverse strand, counting down.
CTTGTACGTCCAGCAGATTTGGTTGGGCCAGTAGGGGGCGTCGGCCGTCCCCTTCGTCTCAATGCCCACGGGAATCGCGCCGACCATCTGGCCGGAGCGAACACTATAGAGCGGTGTCCAATCGTACCCTTCACCATACATGATACTGGCGGAGAATGGATTTCGTCCGACGATCCATTGCGCCTGCTGTTGGGCTAAATTTTCGGCATCGATGCTGCCGCGCAACTGGGCCGCGGTGGAAAGAGCCTTCGCTTCGGAAAGCAGCACACTTGAGTTGCCGCGAAAATCAAACCAGACGGGAAAGCGGCGAAGATAATATTCTCCACCCAGCGGCACACCACGGCGAACTTCTTCCAGGTAGGTGGTGCGATCGGCGGTGCGCAGCGGAGTCCAGGTTTCAGAATGAGGCAATTGGTCTACGCCGCTCTCACGGTACACGGCGGCGGGCAGCATGTTGTAGGGGGCATCGACCGCGGCGACTGCTTGCTGATAATACTTCGAGTGCAGCACGATCGCGGAGTACCACTGCATCCAGTTTGGATTTTGCGGAAGTGTCTCGCACAGATGGGCTAGGGCGACAATTGGCTGCTCTTCCTCTCCCATGTGGAAGCGATGAAAGATCGCTTTGCGATCCGGGCCGGTGTAGAAGTAGCCGGTCATCGGAATGCTCCACGGCTGCAATTTTCTCTCCTGCGATGCCAGGATTTGATTGCCGAGAGTCACCGCTTCATCGGCGTACTTCTTGTTGCCGGTTGCTCGGAACAAATCGATAGACGCGATGGCGCCAAAGGAAATTCTTTCCAGGTCATCTTTCTGGCCGTAGATTTCCGGCAGCGGTGGCGCAGTTTTTAGGCCAGTAACTGCGAACTGCCAATCCTCTTTTGCTGTTGCGAGGCTGCGATTCGCCAATTCCGGATCGCTGTCTTTCAACACGCGGGCGGCCAGCGCCTCGACGGCCGCTACCCTGAAATTCCATTCAGGATCATTCACTGCCGGACCGAACCGATCATCGGCGTCACCCATAATTCCGTCAGTCCAATAACTGATTAACTGGCCAGTGGTGCGGTAGCCGTCACCAAAACGCGTTTTCAGCACCCAGTTCAGCCCCCACTCCCCTTCGAGGATCAGTCGGTTATAGAGGGCGGGGTCTTCACCCTGCTGCTTGAGGCGTTCGGCCAGTTCAAATAATCCGTAGGCCATGGCGGGCGTGTTGCCGGTGGCGCTCAGGTCGCCGGCATCGTGATATCCGCCGTTGACGAGAATGCGTTTGTTGTCATGGAAGCTGTAATCGTCCTGATGGCAGATGCCGTGGATGCCGGGAATGACGGTGCCGCAGCGCTCGCTGTACATGAAGTTGACGGCTTTCACAATGCTGTCACGCCACGCATCGTCGCCAATCCGAAACGTGCGAGTCGTGGTGTCGCCAGCGCGAAGAAAATACGTGCCGGGTTGCTGGACCTGCGAGAAATCCAGAACCTGATACTCGCCCAGATCAGTCTTTTTCTGCTCGACTGGCTTTGTCAGTACAACCTTGCCAGTGTCGGCATCGACGAGTGAGAAGTCAGGGCTCTTCAGGTCGCTTGCAATCGCTGTCTTCGAGGCGCCAGGTTCATAGCCAGCCTGGCTGAAGGCGATCTTGCCTGCGGCGACATCCCAGCCCTCCACGTGATCCGGGACGACCGTCTGCAATTCCAACTGATCGATGTAGAGAACGGTTTTGTCGCCGGGATCGGGGAACATCTTCGGCAGGCTGTATGCGAAGTCGAGGCCGGTCACTCGATCGCGCGAGAGCGGTGTGATTTCCCACACAACATGGTTCCACTGGCGATTCTTGAGCGGGATAGATTCGTCGCGCCCTTCATTCGTGCTGTCCGGCAGGATATGCGCGCCCTCATTGTGCAGCACCAGGGAAGCGGAGATCGCCGGCGCTCCATCAATGTCGGGATAGACCCAAATGGAGATGCGATTGTAATGACTCCAATCTTCGGAAGGGAAGGTGCGGGTGGCGACGAGGTCTTCCCACTCGCCGCTGCCGTTAACGCGAGCGATATTGTCGGTGGAGTCGATACGGATGGAATGCTGCCCGTCCCTGACCTCCGCCGTGGAGAGGGTCATCGAGCCCACCCCCTTGAATTTCCAGTTCGAGAGGCTTTCCATCCCATCCAGCAGACGCGAATCGAGAACCTTCTTCTGCAGCCAGCGATATTCCGCGCCATCTTTGACGACGGGCTGCATCGGCTTTTCTGGAGAGCCGAGTTGCGCCTGAGCGCACGGGATTGCGCAGAGGGTAGCGACAGCGATCCATAGTAGAAGACGTGAGATGGTACGCGAGGGAGAAGGGTGTTGCAGCGGTTCAATCGCGGTCATGCGGGATCGCTCCTTCAAGAGGTTTGACAAGGACGATAAGTGGAGGAGTCACCCGGAGTAGCCGCTAAAGGTGACACGCAAAAAAGAAACGCTGCAGACCATGAGTTCGGCTGCAGCGTGGGGTAGAGCGAAATTTTTCACAAGCAGCGATGAAGCAAATTCAAGTTCGTTTATGTTAAACCTCAAACCTCGTTGAACTCGATTCTCAGAGGGACTGGCGGTTAGACCAGTCCCTCTAACGAACAGAGCATGATTAGAACAAATACTTCAGCGATAGCTGGATCCCGCGAGGATTGCTAACCACGCCGGTGATTTGACCGAAGTTCGTGTCCGTCACACCGGAGTCTGGCGGAGCATAGCTGGCGATATTGAACAGGTTAAAGGCATCGGCCCGGAATGCGAGCTGGTTCTGACGCCACAGATCGAACGTTTTAGCCACAGCCATATCAATATTCTGGAAGCTGGGCCCAGGCAGGGTACTGGGGCGAACGTCGCCAAAGTGATAGGCCGACTGCGCCGCGAAGACGCAGGTCCCACCTATCGGGTTCGTCACAGCATCGGCAGGGCACGCCTCGTTTGCGTTGGAGGGTAGATTGTTGTTTTGCAGATTCGTTCCATAGAAGGCGTTGACGGAACGGTTGACCATGTGGAGCTTGGTGATCTGGTCTGGTCTGGCCGCACCGGTAAACGCGAATACTTGGTTCGAGTAATTCGGCGGAGAGCTTGCCGTGTTCGGGAAGCCGGAGTAGAACACCTGCGCGCCGCTCAACAGCCAGCCTCCCAGGAGAGAGTTGGTTACATAGTTCCAATTTCCACCGAACTTCCGTCCCCGGCCGAACGGCAAATCGTACTCGGCAGTTACGGATATATTGTGGCGGGTGTCGAAGCCAGCCGGACCCCATTCTGACTTAAAGTCGTAGGCGTTCTGCTGATAGTACTGGTTGTTATTGATGTTGCTTGTGCCATAGAATCCGATGTCATCAGTCAGCGACTTGGACAAGGTATAGTTTGCAGTCAATTCCAGGCCCGCGGTAAGATGCTGACGGAAAACGGCCTGCAGCGCATTGTAGTTGCTGGCAGACTCGGTCCCGGTAATCTTCACGACGCCGCTTTGTCCCACGATATTGGCATAGGGAGCGGTCGCGCCCGGCGATGTCAACTGGTTGCCCCAATAGGGGTCTGTCAGGTGGTGTCCCAGGATCCCGACATAGCCCACCTGCAACGAAGATGTATGAGTCACTTGATATTCGCCCGTTAAGCTGAATTCCTGAGTGGACGCCGGTTTAAGGTCTTTGGGCCACACATAGAACGTTGTGGTTGGAGGCTGTGAGGTTGGGAAACCGTTTGATGCCATGTAGAAGTTACCCGGGCTGTAGACGCCATTGACCAACGTTGGAACCGAGGCTGTCTGTTCAAAATCCGTGTGGAACGGCGGGTTTTGGGTCAGGCGAAGGTTGGCGCCAGTGCCTTCCAGGTAGCTCGAAATACCATAGCCACCGCGGATAACCCAACGCTCTTTTGGCTGCCAGGCAAATCCGACACGTGGCTGGAATTGGCCGTAGTATGCGTCATATAATGCGCGGCTGTTGCCGTCGACGCCGGCATATTCAATCTGCTTGGTTTGCATGTTGATGTTGGCCATCTTGTTGTTGACTTCATAGATGGGCTGATCGAACTCCCAGCGAATACCGATGTTCAAGGTAAGGTTTGGGTTCACCTTGAAATCGTCCTGGGCGAAGATGCCATCGCGCCATTGGCGCTGGCCGGTCAGGCCGGTCACATCGCCGATCTGAACGTCAAACACGCGATCGGAGACAAAGTCGGCAAATGGATAGAGAGTAGTTGAACCCGGCAGGGCCGAAAAAGCGCCTGTGTAGGTGAAATCACCCAATTCGCCGTCGTTGCCTGGATAGAAGCTGTTCTGTTGATAACGGAGGAATTCACCACCGAACTTCAACAGATGACGACCATGCTGCCAGGTAAGGTTATCCATATATCCGAAGACATTGTCGACGAAGACTTCCGGTGTCGGGTTGGCGCCAAAGCAGCTGGGCTGGCCAGCGCCGGAGTTGCAACCTTCGATCGAGCCAAAAGACTGCTGGCTGAAGCCGGCGGCCTGTTGCGGCTTACTAGGAATACCGACCAAGCTATTGCCCAACAAGCCAAAGATGCCGCTGGGGTCGGTGGTGACGCCGCTATTGAATTGGACGCGACCATAATTGGCCGTGAATTGGTTCACGATGTTGGCTGAGAACGTATGGGTCCACTGACCATCGAAGAAATGGTCCGGGTAGTTACTGGCCGATGGAAACTGGACGGGGATTGGATCGGCGACGGGTCTGTCTTCCGCATAGCCCTGGGAATAGCGGAATAGGTAGGCATCGTTTTCTCGCCGGTGCCAGTCGATCTTGATGTCTCCCTGGTCATTGGTTTGGATCGAACCGGTCGGCCCGACAAAGTTATTGTAAATTCCCAATGGATCGCTGGTCGCGACGCAACCCGGAGATCCGGGGCACGTTGGATAGGCTTTGGGGTTGCTCGCCAGGTACAAGGCTACCGGATTGGTGACCGGAACCTGATTATTGACGTATGGAGTTGGCAGGCCTGTAGCGGGGTCGACTACCGCTGTGTTATATAGCTGAATCTTTTGAACACTTAGGAGGGAGGAAAAATCTCCGTTGAGGAAGGCTGTAGGGACCTGGCTGGCAAAGGTTTCACCGCCTGAGTGGTAGCGCAAGCCTTCATAGTCAGCGAAAAAGAACAGCTTGTCCTTGAAGATCGGTCCGCCGATGGTACCGCCAAATTGCATCTGATTGTACGGGTTTTTTGGGATAGGAGTTGGAGAATTGTCGTTGCCCCAGCTGTTGGAGTCGAGGTTGTAATTTCTGAGAAATGCGAACGCGCTGCCGTGGAGTTGATTGGTGCCGCTCTTCATCACCAACAATACGGTACCGCCGTTGACGTTGCCGAATTCCGCAGCGGCGTTGGAGCCAATGACACGAATCTGAGCCAGTGAATCCGGGCTGGGATTGTAGGCGATGGTGTTGTTGATGTTTTCGTTGATTTCCTGGCCATCCAGCAGAAAGTTGTTGGATTGTTGCCGGCTTCCATTCACGTCCGGCTCATTTCCGGCGTTGGTGGAGCGCTCCGTCGAGTTTTGGCTGCCGTAGCTATTGAAGCCCGTCGAAACAGCGCCCGGCGTGTACACCGTCAATTGAGAGAAGTCGCGGCCGTTCAGCGGGACGCTCTTGATCGTATTCTCCGTGAAAGTTTCGCCGAGGGTTGCACTTTCGGTATTCAGAATCGGCTGCTCTTGTTCTGACACCTTGACAGTCGTGCTGGCTGCACCGACAGCGAGCTTGAGGTTCACTTTCGCCGTCTGGTCGATTTCAAGAGAGAACGGGCCGTAGTTGGAAGTCTGGAAGCCCGGAGCTGTCACGGTGACGGTATAGTTCCCGATCGGCAGAAAGCGGATAGAGTAATCGCCGGTTTGATTTGTCGTGGCAGTGGTCGTGATGTTGGTCGCGATGTTGGTCGCGGTCACAGTTGCGCCGGACACGATCGCTCCCGAAGGGTCGGTGATGTTACCTACGATCGTGCCAGTGACGGTTTGCGCCACAGCTGACAGCGTCATCAGAAGCAGGACCGGGAGTAGAGCTAAGCAGATACGCTTCATGTTCATTTATGTATGGCCTCGTAAAAAGCGTTGCGGTGAAGATGAAAAGAAATCAAGCCTGCGATGAGGGAAGCAGATGTCTTGATGTCAGGAACTCAATGAATGGATATCAAACTATCAAGCGTATGGGGTAAAAGGCAAGAACATTCTTTAAGAACATTAGCAACTAGGGGAGAAGCAGTCCCAAACAAAACAAAGGAAAGTAATCGATGGGAATCGCAATGGCGGGAAGGAACTTGGGTTATCGCAGCTGGTAACGGGAGCAACAACGCTGGGTGGCGGCCGTCAAGGCACACCGTTCCTCGTGTCAATTCCCCAGATAAAACTATTTCGATTTAGGTAAAGCTAATGCTTCTTCAGCAAACCGCCCAGTCCCTTGCTGAGCTGTTGCTCAGCCGCTCCGGTGCTTCCAGCGCCCCCCTTGGTCACGCCACCGAGCGAGCCTGCTAGGCCCGAGACAGCGCCACCCATCGCTCCGCCGACATCGGGAATAATCTTCGGTTGGCTGGCCGTTCCCTGCACGGCGAACGGGAGCTTCACCATGGAGACGCTCTTGCCGAGCGTATTTCCAAGGACGTTGCCACCCGAACTGAGTTGGGCCACAAAGTGGAAGTTGAGCGCATTATTGGCGCTGAGCGTGCCGCTGCCAGTGACCTGGCCGATGCCGGTCACGACAAGATCAATGTTTGAAGCCTGGATGCCCGCTGGACTGTAGTTGATGTTGCTGGTCAAGCGCTGAATCTGGGTGTCGCCACTAGGGACGTGGCTGCCGGTGAGTTTGGAGACAGCAGAGAGTTTGGATCCCAGATCAAATCCAGCCAGCCGAGTGTTGAACGCTCCCACGTTGCCGGTGGCAACCAGCGCAGAAGATGGTCCCTGCGCGTGAACATTCATGTTCAAGGTGCCGCCGTGGAGTGTCGATCCGGAGGGCAGGATGACGCCGAAGGCAGGAAGAGCGGCGACGATGTCGTCAATTGGCATTCCTTGACCGGCAGCATTCATGTCGATCGAGGTGACCCCCGCTTTGGTGGTGAAGTTGCCTTTTACGTTGGCTTGAGCGTGACCAATATGCAGCAGGCCGCTATTCAACGTTCCGGAGGTATCGGGCATGCTGTAGTCCAGGTCGAAGTCCATCGCAATCGGAACACCGGAAGGCGCGCCATTCGCGGCTAATTTGAGTTTGCGCATGGTGGCTACGCCTTTCAGGTGGGCCTTGGCATTGGCGGCGCTCAAGTGATTCGTCAAATCGACAAGGCCGCTCAGGCCGCTGGAGGGTTCCACAAACCCGCTCTTCGCGATGTCGAATGCGTCGACTTTGACATCGGCTTCGACCGGTGTGAATGTCGCGTTCGTCGAGTTGACCGGACCCACCGTGCCGGTGAGCTTCATCGTGCCGCCGCCCGGCAGATCCATGAAAAGCGTCACAGGAAATGCGGAAGTGAGGGAGAAGTTCTTGGTCTGCATCTGGACATTACTGTAGACGCTGGGAGATTTGGCGCCGGCGGGCATCATCGTGACCTCGCCATGGTTCACGTCAAGCCTGCCAACGGTGAGATTGGCGGTTTCTTGTGATGCGGGCTGACTGGACTTCGAGGTGCCGGTGTTGGCCAAGGTGGAGTAGTTCCACTGATTCGACGCGTTTGAAATCAGATGAACTACTGGCTTGTCGATGGTGATGCTGGTGACTTCAAGTTGCTTGGAGGTGATGAGTGGCCAGACCTTGACGCCGATCTTGAGAGAGGAGGCTGTAAGAAATGGCGACTGGCTGAAGCTAGGATCGTCGGCAATCGATAGATTGTCGGCAGTGAGCGAGCCGGAAAACAATGAGAAATCGAGGTTGCCGATTTGGACCTTGCGCCCTAGCGCCTGCGAGGCCATGGATTCAAGCTTGGGTCGGAAGGTGTTGGCACTGACGAATAGTGGAATCAGGATCAGAATGAGGATGAGTACACCTAATGTTGCGCCGGCAATGGTGAGGATGCGCTTCATGGCAAAACCTCCGATGATGCTCCTTAGATGCAAAAGAACGCCCTGGAGTAGGATCTGGGGAAACTTCCTGGCGGCGGAAGAGTCACAAATCCTGTGGAGGCAGTCTACTCTTTCATCTATGGCAGCAAAGTGAATTCGACGCGAGGCAGGCGGTACCAAGGCAGCGGTGATTGGAAAGTATGAAATGGATGTCTGGAAATGATCGAGTAATCCACAGGAACACCCGGTAAGAACATGAAACAAAACCCTCCTTAGTGTTCATAGTTTTGCCGTAAAATAGCCAGTTCGCCATACGAAGTCCAGAGTACGGCGATCGCCGACGCAATCCGATCTGAAAAGGATCCAAAATGGCAGCAACGCGCACCGCGACCGCGACGAAAACGCTGGTTGAGACTCACGGACTTTCGCCTGAGCAGATGATTCAGATGTATCGGCTAATGTATCAGTCCCGCCGCATCGACGATCGCGAAATCATGCTAAAGCGTCAACAGAAGATCTTCTTTCAGATCTCCGGAGCAGGGCATGAGGCCCTGTCCGTTACCGCAGGAATGGCGCTGCGATCCGGGTACGACTGGTTCTATCCGTACTATCGCGACCGTGGGTTGTGCCTGGCGGTGGGAATGACGGCGGAGGAGATGTTATTGGCCGCGGTCGGCGCAGAGGCTGATCCTGGAAGTGGCGGGCGACAGATGCCGTCCCACTGGGCAAGCGCGCGTTTGAACCTGGTGACCCAGTCTTCGCCGACGGGATCACAGTGTCTGCAGGCAATCGGGTGCGCCGAGGCCGGACGCTATTTCAACCACCATCCAGAAGCTGCCAAAAAACCTAAGTTCGCGGACGGCGAAAAGGATTATCGCGCCTATAAAAATGTCTCTTTTCATGCGGACGAAGTAGTCTATTGCTCGCTGGGTGATGGCACGACCAGTGAGGGCGAGTTCTGGGAGGCAATGAATTCCGCTTCCAATTTGAAATTGCCGGTGTTGTTTGTGGTGCAGGACAATGGGTACGCCATTTCAGTTCCGGTTGAAGTAAACACGGCAGGTGGCAACATTTCAAAGTTGGTTGCCAATTTCCCTAATTTCTTCTTCGCGGAGATTGACGGCACCGACGCCATCGAGTGCCACAAGACGATGCAGGAAGCGGTTGCCTATTGCCGCGCGGGGCACGGGCCTGCGTTTGTGCATGGCCATGTGATTCGGCCGTATTCGCACTCGCTGTCCGATGACGAACGTTTCTATCGATCGGAAGCCGAACGCGAAGCCGATGCCATGCGCGATCCGCTGCCCAAATTGCAGATGCGACTGTTGCGTGACGGAATTCTGGATGAAGCTGGAATCACACGGCTGGAGCAGGCGGTGGATGAAGAGATTCGCGTGGCCGCCGAAGTTGCCCTGCGATCTCCATTCCCGGCGACCGACAGCATTTATCAGCACGTGTACTCCGAGGACTTGGATCCCACGGCACCATCCTTTCTGAAAGAGCCGAGTCTGCGTGTGGACGATCCGTCGCGTCCGGTAGCGGAGCGCACCATGGCGGACCTGATTAACGCCTGCCTGCACGACGAAATGAAGCGCGACGAACGCATCGTGGTTTTTGGTGAGGATGTGGCGGATTGCAGTCGCGAGGGCTCCCTGGAAGAGGCTGGGATCAAAGGGAAGGGCGGGGTATTTAAACTGACCAATGGACTGCAGCGTGAGTTTGGTTCCGATCGCGTTTTCAATTCTCCGCTGGCGGAAGCCAATATTGTTGGCCGAGCTTTGGGGATGGCTACCCGCGGAATGAAACCTGTCGCGGAGATTCAGTTTTTTGACTACATCTGGCCTGCCATGCATCAGCTGCGCAATGAGCTTCCTCTGATTCGCTGGCGCAGCAATGGCACGTTTTCTAGTCCGGCGGTGATCCGCGTGGCCACGGGAGGATATTTGACCGGCGGCGCAATTTATCATTCGCAATCGGGCGAGAGCATTTTTACGCATACGCCTGGCATTCGAGTTGTGTATCCATCCAATGCCCTGGACGCAAACGGCCTGTTGCGGACAGCAATCCGTTGCGATGATCCCGTATTGTTTCTCGAACACAAAAGGCTCTATCGCGAGACCTATGGGCGCGCCGTGTACCCTGGGCCGGATTTCACCGTTCCGTTTGGCAAAGCAAACATTGTGCGACCTGGCAAGCAGCTGACCGTGATCACCTTCGGTGCGGTGGTTCCGCGAGCATTGCAGGCAGCACAACGTGCCGAGCGCGAAAACGGTCTGGACGTGGA
>DATJUD010000075.1:0-8908 GCA_035502695.1 Acidobacteriaceae bacterium | reverse complement strand
GCCTTCGCCGATGACAAAACCGTCGCGATCCTTGTCGAAGGGACGGCAGGCGTGCGTGGGATCGTCATTGCGGGTCGATAGCGCACGCATGGCGGCGAATCCGCCGACACCCATCGGCGTAATCGCAGCTTCCGAACCGCCGGCAAACATCACGTCGGCGTCGCCGCGCTCAATGATCCGATAGGCGTCGCCAATGGAGTGGGCGCTGGTGGTGCAGGCCGTTGCCGTTGCCTCGTTCGGCCCTTTGGCGCCGTAGCGGATGCTGACCTGCCCGGCGGCAAGGTTCACGATGGCTGCGGGAATAAAAAATGGAGAGATTTTGCGGGGACCGCCAGCCAGCATGGCACTGTGTTCCCGCTCAATGATGTCGAATCCGCCGATTCCGGATCCAATATGAACGCCCACCCGCTCGGCGTTCTCCGCCGTGATCTGCAATCCGGAGGATTCCAGTGCTTCCTGCGCGGCGGCCAGCGCGAAGTGGATGAATCGACCCATCTTGCGCGCTTCTTTTTTCTCAATGAATTGATGCGGGTCAAAGTCCTTCACTTCAGCCGCGAAAGTGACAGAGAAGCCGGTCGTGTCAAAGGCTGTGATGGGCGCCATACCGCTTTCACCCGCCAGCAGATGGCTCCATACCTCAGTTGTGGTCTTGCCTACACCGCAAATGAGGCCAATGCCTGTGACTACGACACGCCGCTTCAAGACTAGTTGCCGCCTTTACCGTTCTTTTTGATGTAGTCGACAGCATCCTGCACAGTCTTGATCTTTTCAGCTTCTTCATCCGGAATTTCCAGATCGAATGCCTCTTCAAACTGCATCACCAGTTCGACCACATCCAATGAGTCCGCTCCCAGGTCTTCCTGGAAGGATGCCGTGGGGGTGACTTCCGCTTCATCAACCTGCAACTGCTCCACAATAATCTGTTTCACTTTTTCTTCAACGGCCATGTCTTTCTCCTAAAACCTTTGTTTGAACGTCAATACTTTTGCTGCATTGCAAAGATTAAATCGGCGCCATGCGATCTGCTGCCAGGGCAGGCATGCGCTGGGAATCTCACTTCGGGCACCTCATTCAGAGTACAGCCAAACCGCGATTGCGGACACACTGTTCCCCTGCAAGCGTTTATGCTCGAAATTCGAGTGTACTGAGGGCCTGTGCCAGTGTAAAGGCACAGGGGCAATTTCGTAGCCGCTGGTGTCGGAATTGTGCAGAATTCCGCGCTAGACTTCGACAAGGGTACAGTAAGGCAGAGGCAAATTTGGAATGAATATCGCTTCATTAGTGGGGATGGTCTGCCTGGCTATTCTGGGTCTGCTGGTGGGCTGGTGGATGGGAAACCGGTCGGGAAAATCGGCGGTGGAACGGCTGCGTGGGGAGCGGGAAACTTTGATTTCCGATCGCACTCGGTTTCAGGCCCAGGCGGCACTGCTCGGCCAACAGGCAGATGTGCAGAAAGCAGAGCTGGAGCAGCTTCGAAGCCAGTGCGCGGCCCTGGCGACCGAAATTGCGCGAGCTCAGGAACAATTGAAGTCCGGTCAAGCTGCCTTGGCCAGCGAACGCGAATTGCTGACCCAGGCGCGCGAAAAGCTCACCGACACCTTCAAGTCGCTTGCCGGGGACATTTTGAAAGACAATAACACTCAATTCCTGGGGCTTGCCAATCGCGAGTTATCGGCGAAAGAGGAGTCGATTGAGAAGCTGCTCTCTCCGGTTCGCGAAACACTCGGCAAGTTGGAGACACAGACCAAGCAGTTGGAAACCGAGCGCGGCAAAGCCTACACGGAAGTTCTGACCGAAATTAAAAATATCCAGCGCACGCACGAAACTCTGCGCATGGAAACTACGCAGTTGGTACAGGCGTTGCGAGCCCCCAAGGCGCGCGGCAACTGGGGTGAGTTGCAACTGAAGCGCTGCATCGAGTTTGCGGGCATGGTGGAACGGTGTTCCTTCGACGTGGAAAAACACATGAAGGGCAACGATGTCGATCCGGCGCAGCGTCCCGACGTGGTGGTGCATTTGCCAAACGGGCGAGCCATTATCATCGACGCCAAAACGCCGCTTGATGCGTACTTATCTGCAATGAGTGCGACCGACGAAGTCCAGCGGACAATATTTCTGAAAGCGCACGCCGCGCAGGTCCGAACGCATCTGACGCAACTTGGCGGCAAGCAATACTGGCAGCGTTTGCAAAGTTCGCCGGATTTTGTCGTCTGTTTTCTTCCCAGCGAAGTCCTCTTCAGCGCCGCGCTCGAACAGGACCCAAGCCTGATTGAAGTGGGCAGTCAGCTAAACGTGATTCTGGCGACGCCCACCACGCTGATTGCGCTGCTGAAGGCGGTGGCATACGGCTGGCAGCAGATGGAAATTACGCGCAATGCTATCGCCATCTGCAAGGCGGGGGAAGACCTGTATAAAAAGCTTGCTGGCATGCAGGGATATTTCAATCGGCTTGGGAATGCTTTGAATAGTTCCGTGAAGCAGTACAACGACCTTGTCGGAGCCGTGGAGGGTCGTGGCAGCGTCTTCTCGCTGGCGTCGAAACTGCATGAGCTGAAGATCGGCCAGGATGAAATCCCCGAAGTGTTGCCGATCGAAAGTGCGACCCGCAACTTGCAGTCAGATCATTGGGATGAGCGGCTGGCACTGGCCGCTGCGGAAGAAAGGCAAGAAGAATAATGCGCCGCCGCAAGGAAATGCATCGCATTGGCCGGGTCGGCTGGTTGCGCGCCGCCGTGTTGGGCGCGAACGACGGCATTCTTTCCACGGCCAGCCTGGTGCTCGGTGTGGCGACATCGCACGCGTCCCACGGCAATGTCGTTGTCGCCGGCGCGGCTGGCCTGGTCGCGGGCGCCATGTCGATGGCGGCGGGAGAATATGTCTCTGTGCACTCGCAGGCAGACACCGAGCGTGCCGAGCTGGATCTGGAGCGGCACGAATTGAAAACCGACAACAGGGGCGAGCACAAGGAGCTGGCTGAGATCTATGTGGAGCGCGGTCTGGACCGGGCGCTGGCCAAGCAAGTGGCGCAGCAGTTGATGGCTCACGACGCACTGGAGGCACACGCGCGCGACGAGCTGGGCATCACCACTACAAACAAACCTCGTCCTATTCAGGCAGCCATGGCCTCTGCTGCTAGTTTTGCTGTTGGAGCCGCGCTACCGCTCGGTGTCGCCGCGCTTACGCCGGGCACAAAGTTGTTGTATCTGGTGGCTGGCACTTCACTTTTATTTCTCGCCGGGCTGGGAGCGTTGGCCGCTCGGGTGGGTGGCGCGCGAGTGCTGGCAGGCGCGCTTCGAGTTACTTTTTGGGGAGCACTGGCCATGGCAGTAACCGCGGGTGTGGGTGCAGCTTTCGCAGCGGCAGGATAAAGTCGGATAGGTCGCGAGACCGCGTCATCGCATCCATTTGTGAAGAGGATTTTTCATGGATCAACCAAGCGAAGTGCCACGCAAGAATATCGAGACCAACCAGGAGAACCATCGAAAGTGCGGCTCCGGAAAGCGAGCCCTGGCGGCGATCGGTGCGGGCGCATTGGTTATCTATGGCGCGCGCGTCTTAATCAATCTATTCGGGCCCTCGCTGCCGTATTCCATGCACGAGTGTCCCGGCGGCTCTAACGACTCTGCGGAGTTTCTCGAATTTCTCAGCCTGGTCACGGATGCACCGGTTCGCCACGCTCATATTGAAGCGTTGAAAAATGGTCCGGAATTTTATCCCCAGGAAGTCGCTGCCATTCGCAGAGCCCGCCGCGCCATCGATATGGAGTTTTATGAATTCAAAGAAGGCAAAGTTAGTGCCGTTTTCCTTGAGGCGTTGACGGAACGCGCACAAGCAGGCGTTGAAGTCCGCGCGGTGCTGGATGCCATCGGCAGCTTTACCACGCGAACCTCCTACTTTAAAGAATTGAAGGCGGCAGGCGGCCAGATGCATTGGTATCATCCGCTGCGTTGGAACACGTGGCAGTTCGCCAACAACCGCAGCCATCGCAAGATGCTGGTCATCGACGGGCATACGGCTTTTGTCGGCGGCGCGGGCGTGGCAGATCACTGGATGATGGAGACTCGCCAGGGGCCTCCCTGGCGCGACACCGTGTTTCACCTGCAAGGCGATGCAGTCGGCGGCTTGATCTCGACGTTCTCAGAAAATTGGCTGGAAGCTTCCGGGCAGATCCTAACCGGCCACAAGCAGTTTGAATTTCATGGCGGCCATCGAGGAGTTCCTTGCCTGGTCGTCTCCAGCACGCCCAGCGGCGGCGGCACGCATGCCCGCATCCTGTTTCAGGCGCTCATCAAAAGCGCCAAGAAAAGCATTGTCATCACAACGCCGTATTTCCTACCCGATCGCAGCGCGCGCCATGCGTTGGAAGACGCCAGCGAGCGCGGCGTCAAGGTTCGCATCCTGGTTGCTGGCCCGCACATCGACCATCCTGCAATTCGACGAGTCAGCCATCATGACAGCCGCCATCTTCTCCAGGCTGGAGCGAAGATTTTCGAGTATCAGCCATCGATGATTCACGCCAAAATCATGGTGATTGATGAGCGTTGGTGCATCTTCGGTTCGACCAATTTCGACCATCGCTCCTTCGCCTTGAACGACGAGATCAATGTCGCAGCCATTGACAGGAAGCTGGCTGAAACGTTGGTAGATCAATTCGAGGATGACCTGAAGCAGAGCAAACTACTGACGCTGGAGATGTTGAAAAGCCGCAAACTGATCAGCCGTGCGGAACTGCTGGCTGGTTCTTTACTGGAGCGCGAAAGTTAAGCGCGCTGCGCGGGCATGCTCGCCGCTGCGATCGGTGGCGCGACAAATCCAAATTCTTTGTCGATCGCTTCTACGATTCCTAGAACGATTTCATCTTCGAACGGACGGCCTGCAACCTGAACTCCAATCGGCAAGCCTTCCTGCGATCGGCCGACCGGAACCACGGCGGCTGGAGCGCCCAGCAGATTGAACCATTGCGTGTAGCGCATCGCATCCAGATAGTCGACTCGCTGGCCTTCAATCATCCATGAGCGCTCGCCATGACGAAACGCGGGAACGGCGCACACCGGGCAAAGCAGGATTGGAAACGACTGCAT
Organism: Acidobacteriaceae bacterium; assembly: GCA_035502695.1. GTDB lineage: Bacteria > Acidobacteriota > Terriglobia > Terriglobales > Acidobacteriaceae > JAKAAZ01. The sequence continues at coordinate 3,827 of DATJUD010000075.1, read as the reverse complement.
CTCCCGCAGCATCTGGTTTCGTACCAGGTCAAGGTCGGCCCAGGCCCACAACAATTCCTCTCCACTCAGCGGCGGCTCACTATGCGCAATGGCGAGAAAGTCCAGCAACACTGGACTCAGTTGCTCGTGCCTGCCGTCGACAATCGATTCCACAAACATGGCTCCGCAGCGCACAAAGAATTTCCACCACAGCTGCCGCATCGACTCCAATGACTCAGGCCGAAACGGTCGCACGGTGAATCCTTGTTTCCGTAAAGCGCGAACGGCCGCCTGCACCGCGAGCCGCGTCTCCGCGGTGACAGGCACAAGTCCATCATCTTCAAAATAGCCAATTGGAATTTGCTTCAACTCGCTTCGGCTGATCTTCCGCAGCGCGACAGGCGGGCTCACTGGATCAGTTGGATCGGGATTGCATAGAGCCTCGAACAACATGCGCACATCCTGCATGGTGCGAGCCATGGGGCCGATCGCACCAAGGACGGAAAACGGTCCCACGCACGGAGGTTCGTGCCCGGTTGCTGGTATACGGCCGGGTGTCGGCTTCAGGCTGCAGATTCCTGTAAAGTGTGCCGGTGTGCGCACCGACCCGCCGCTGTCGCTGCCCAGCCCTGCTGCCGACATGCCGCACGCAATGGCCGCGGATTCGCCACCACTCGAGCCGCCCGAAGAATATTCGAGATTCCAGGGGTTGCGCGTTTGCCCGTGCAGACGATTGTCTGTTTCATACGCCATCAGAAACTCGGGACAATTCGTCGTTCCCAGAATATTCGCGCCCGCCTGCCGCACACGCGAGACGACGACTGCGTCTTTGTCCGCCAGCGCACCATGCCGCAGCAGGCTGCCGACCTCGCAATGCAGTCCGGCGACTGCAATCGAAGATTTGATGGTCATCGGCAGTCCATACAGAGGGCCGCGCGGTTCGGATGCCGTCATCAACGCGCGTGCCTGCGTCCGGATGCGCTCCACGTCCACATCACTGAAATGCACGATGGCATTCAATTGTGGATTCAGTTGGTTGATCTCCCGAATATGTTCCTCGGCCAACTCCAGCGGCGAGATTTTTTCCGCTCGCAGCAACGCTAGCTGTTCCGTTGCGGACAGCAAAGTGACTCGGCTCAATTGGCGCCCTGAAGTTCGGAAGTGTGCAGAGCCGCAGGCACGGGAATCATCGGCGTCGAGTGCGCCGGCAGATAGTGGAACAGATATTCCTGCGAACTTTCGCCGGAGTTGAAGCGGTCATTCCACTGCAGGCGATATCGCAGCGTCGACGGATTCATTGGGTACGCGACAGGGCTGGAATATGGATACGAGCTCATCCCGTGAAACGGAATTTCATTCACGGTGAACGGCGACGCCTCGTAGAAATCCATGTCCTTTACGTATCCGTTCGCGTAGAAGAAGTAGTCGCGTTTCCATCCGGCTGGTAAGGGCGGCAACGCGGTCGCACTGAATTCCGCGTCGATATCTTCTCCGCTGCCAAAGATGACGAAGTGGTTGTCGACCGACTTCAGCAACGGCGTCACATTGCCGTAATGTGTATAGGCTCCGCGCTCGCGAGCGAATGGTCCGGTCGCACTGATGCGATCGTAGCGGTAGGTCAGGTCACCAGGGCTCTGCTGCTCGATCTGCTGCGGATAGCCGCGAAACTTCAGCGTCGACAGCGCCAGCGGTAGTTCCGTTCGGTGGATTTCTGCGGATCGGTCCGGTCCATTGTCGACGAGAATTTGATCCCAATAAATCTGCAGATTCGTCACGATGCGCAGCCGCCTCGTTCCTGACGGTAGCTTGCCCGTCAGGTCGACGGTGATCGTCCGCGGCAGCCCCGCCGGAAATCCCATATCCGGTAGAATCGTTTTCCATCTTCCGTTCGGCATCTGTGCCTGCAGCACCGGCGGCTCGGGCTTCAATCCCGCCTGCCACGCTGCATACATTGACGATGCACTGAAATATTCCACGTAGCCATGCAGCAGCAACCGCAGCGGATTCTTCTGCGTCCACGGGCCGATATCCAGCGTCAGCGTATGCGGATTGGCAAAGCCTGCAAACGGCAGGTCGGTAAAGTCGTGGACATAGCGATGATCGCGATTGAGCAGCAGATCGCGAACATCTTCTCCATGATCGTTCCATGCCGCCGCCACAGGTCGTGCTGCGCTGGTGACAATCACCTTGTCCGCTGGGAACGGCGGCGCTTCGAGGAAGCGCGCATTCGGATACACTTCTGTCCCGTCAGGATGATCGATCGCGACCAGCCGCAACTGATCGATGAAGTTGACCTCTTCCATGGGCTCGCCAAAGCGCAGGCTCAGGTAGCCGTTGTACGGCTTCAATTGATCGCCAGCCACCTTGATCCATTCCTCCGGATCGGGAATATTCCTCGACGTCGGCGAAATCCAATGGCCGACGACGCCCGCGCCAATCACGTCTGTGATGAATTGATATTTTTTCCCATCCCAGGCGAATAGCACTGGACAGGAGCTGCCGCGTCGATCGATCTCATCCAGCGGCGTGTACGCATCGGCCGGCACTTTCAGCTCATCCTGCAGCACGCCGGTCGGCCACAGCATGCGCACAATGTCCACATGCGTTCGATCCCCCAGCCCCGCCAGAATTTCCGGCGCGCCTTGTCCCATGTAGCCGGTGGCCCCGGCAACTTCCCACTTCTGCCAAAGATTGCCGGAAAAGATTTCAACCTTGGTTCCCAGCGCGGATTTATTGTCCGCCAACCCTCGAAACGACAGCCGCACCCAGTGGTTTTTGTTGCCACCATCGTTGCGCAGCAGCACCGGCGGTCCGTTCAACTGTGTCACGATCAGGTCCGCATCGCCATCGCCATCGACGTCTGCAGCAAGCAGCGCACGCGGATGATCCAGCTTCAGGTTTGCAAGCCCTACGGTCGCCGTTACATCTTGAAATCCGCGCGGTCCGCAGTTGCGCAGGATTCGCAGTTCTGGTCCGTGTGCCGTGTCAATCAGCACAGCCAGATCGATCCAACCGTCATTGTCGATATCGATCGCAGTCAGTCCCCATCCGCGCGTTGCATCTGCAATCGGCAGCGGCACACGCTCAAAGCGCTTGCCGTCGACATTGCGCCACAGCGTCACACCGGGCGCGCCGGTGTGCGTCACCGCAACATCCATCCATCCATCTTTATTGAAATCGAAAACGTAGACGCCATTTGTCGGCGTCAGGTTCGCATCGCTGAACAGAGGAATCGCGCGGAACGTTCCCTCGCGCGGATTGGCATAAAACGTCGGCGCGGGTTCCGAGCCGGTCACGACAAGATCGACTGCGCGATCGTTGTTCAGGTCGGAAAGCGTGGCATTGCGGGTCGCTCCATGTCCTCCCAGCCCAGTAGGAGCAGTCACGTTGGTAAATGTTTGATTGCCATTATTGCGCCACAGGACGTTCGCGCTGCCACCGCTCATCAATGGTTTACCGGTCACAAACAGGTCAAGGTCGCCGTCATGGTCGTAGTCCACAAAGGTTAGGCCGGCGGGCTCGTTCTGCTGCGTAATGCCGACAGCCTTGGTGACGTCGGAGAATTTCCCGTGCCCTAAATTTCTAAAAAGCACAACTCGATCTCGCATCGAAACCGCGATATCTGGGAGTCCGTCATTGTCGAAGTCGCCCACAGTGCAAGCGATGGCGTCACCGCTCACATCCAGTCCCATCTGGCTCACTGGGACTTCTTCAAATCGACCGCCAACGTTGCGATACGCGTGGATCGCGTGCGCGCCGTTGCTCAACGAGATCAGATCGGTTTTGCCATTGCCGAACAAATCCACCATGCAGGCGCCGCCGCCGGCTTCATCCGGCTGATTCGCGGG
>DATJUD010000074.1:0-7346 GCA_035502695.1 Acidobacteriaceae bacterium | reverse complement strand
TCGATGCCCGTGTTTCTCGCGGCCGAAAGCCCGCCGTTCGGCCGGCGGATCACCTTTGCTCCCAGGTTCTCAGCAATCGTCCCGGTGTCATCCGTCGAGCCATCATCAACCACGATAATCTCAGCCGGCGCATGCGTCTGCGCGGCCACCGACGCGAGGCATCGAGGCAGAAATCGCGCAGCGTTGTAGGCCGGAATAACGACGCTGATCCTCACGGCGCCGTTCCCTTCCCTTGCTTCGCCGGGCTATACATTGCTCGGAGTCGCATCGCTCACTCCACCTCGAATCAATGCGGAAACTACCTTCTCCATCGGCCGAGCCAGCGTTACAGGCAGCATGCCGATCAGTACGTGGAACCGACTTCTGTCTTCAGGCTCCAACACGCGTAGTAGATAGAACAGCACCAGCAGCACTGCAACTGCTGAGACGCCGCCGACGAGAATCGCCACAACTGGAGACAACATCCTGATCCAGAAATACGCCGACGCGCTCGCCGCGGCACTTGCCACCATAACTTTGGTTATCAACACCCACGGCAACTTGACCCGGTACACGCGAATTCCAATCGCCCACATCAGGCCCACTGCCGTAATCTGCGCTGCGCCGCTACCGACGCACGCACCCACCGCTCCATGCGCAGGAATCAGCCAGCATGCCACGCCGATGTCCACAGCACCTGCTATCACCGTTGCTGCGATCTCATAGCGCTGCAACTCATTACTTTGTAGCAGGCTAAGCACGGGGCCGATGAACGCCTTGGGCAGACAGAGCAAAGGAGCCAACATCACGACCATCGCCGCGCCCTTGTACTGGCTGCCATATAACACCATCAGGAAAGGGAATGCCAGTGGCATCGCGATCAGATGCAGCGGAATTGATCCCATGGCGAGGTAGCGAAATGTTGCCGCCGCGATCGCCGGCAGCCGCGACCTGTCACGGCCATACTGCGCGAAGATCGTCGCGCCCGTCGACGACCCGAACACTTGCGCTGCGATCAGCAATCGCTCCGCCATACTAAAGGCCACTGAATAGTACGCGACCTGGCGAATGTCGGAGCAAAGATGCTTCAGCAGGAAGAACTCCGAACGGTCCCACACAACCATGGCGAGCAGCATGCCAATTACGCTCTGCCACGCAAACGTCGCCATGCGCCGACTTAGCCCTTCGGGATGCTGATGTGCCTTGTCCCAGCTTGCTATCCATCGCGTCGTCGGCACCAGCCTCACCAGGCAATCCACCAAACGCGTTAGCAGGATCGAAGCGCCGACCCCGATCACGCCCCACTTGAAGATGACCACCAAAAGAATCGCGATAAAGAAAGCCACGATCGAGATAACGGATGCCGGTAGGTTCCTCGATAGATCTTCGGCTGCAACATTGGCCTGAGCCGCAACCGCATTAATCATCGACGGCAAAATGCTCAGCGCGACCAGCGCCGAAGCCAGCTTGTAACCCGCTCCCGCATTGCCCATCACCCAAACGACGATCCCGGTTGTCGCCACCGAGGCCAGCGCTAGCTGCAGGCGCATCGTGCTGAAGTAAATATGGCGAGCGGTCCCTCGGTCGCCACGACCGATAAACTCGGCCATATACTTCTGGGTTGTCGAAGGAATGCCTAAGCTGCCGAGGCTCGCGACCACCGACGCAACCCAAATGACGTAGATGATGTACGCCATCCTCGTCGGCCCCAGCGTGCGGGCAATTGCGATGGAGGTAATGATGCCGATCAACGCGCTGACTATATTTTCGAGGCCGTACCAGCCAGTATTTTTCGCGATGATCTTGGTATTCGACATGAGCTTCAGCGGCGGCTGCGCTCCGGTTGGAAATGCCCTGGCCGCATTCCCCCGGCGAGCCTCGGACTCACACTCCAAAACAGCACCGCATCGTGCCGGACTAGACCATCATCATACCACCGCTCAGTTCGCCTCCATTGCACTATTGTGCACCCATGAGTAATGCAAGCCATTGACATTGCTCGAGCGCAAAAGCATCATCGGCTCCAAGGTTCCCTTCACAACTCTGTCGACTCTACGGAACTGGTCATGCGATCTATGCGGCCTCTCTCGATCACACTTGCAGTGGTACTGCTAGGCGGTCCCACGCTTTCGCTCCATACTGGGCAGAATGCGAAACCCATCCCGCCCGCTCCTGTCTACTTCCCTGCTGGCGCCATCTGGACACAGGACATCAGCGGCGCGCCGGTCTCGCCACAATCCTCCACCATCATTGACTGGCTTGCCGGAGCTGGCGGCTGGGGATCCGGCGCCATTCACATCGATTTCTCCATCCGCGTCCTTGAGGCGAAGGCTTCCACACCCTGGGTCCCATTCAAACCCTCTGAACACTTCTATCTTCCCGACTCCGACCTCACTAAAACTTTTCCGCTGCCCACTGGCGGAGGAGCTGAAGGTCACGCCGGATACAAGTGTCCCACCGCGCAAGAAGATTGCCACGTGATCGTCGTCGATCGCGTCCGCCAGAAGCTCTATGAAACCTGGGGGGCTACCTTCGACGGCAACGCCCTGCAGGCAACCATACTTGCGATTTGGGATCTCAAACGGATCTATCCACTCTCGGGCCGTGGCCTACAGTGTTCCAGTGCCGACGCAGCCGGCTTCCCCATTGCGCCTCTGCTTTTCAATGCCGATGAGCTCGCCCGCGGCCACATCGACCACGCCATTCGCTTCATACTTCCCAACGACCGCATCCGCGCCGGAGTCTTCGTCCCCCCCGCCACGCACGCCGGCGGACCTAAAGGTCCCAAGAACGCACCGCCATACGGCATCCACCTTCGCCTTAAAGCCAGCTATAACGTGTTTCAGTTAAAGCCGGCCGCACAGGTCGTAGCACGCGCGATGCAGAAGTATGGCATTTACCTCGCTGATGGCGGCAATGAGGCCCTCACCGCGCAGAGCGATGCAGACACGCAAATCAAGTACGCAGACGTCGGCTTTGGGAGTAACGACCTGCGGGCTCTCAAGGTCACCGACTTTGAAGTCCTCGACTTCATGCCGCCCATCAGACTCACCTACGACTGCGAAAGGAACCCCTAAACATGTCCATTCGCTTTTCAGCGAAAGGTGCCTCAGCCATTCGAGTGAAACAGGTACGCAGCCCACTCCAGCTGAATTAGCAGCAATAAAACCACTGCCGACCAGCCTCGTCGCGAAGAATGCGATACCCTAGTGCTGTGCCGAACATTTTCGGCAAATCTCCACGCCGCCAGCCCGAGAAAAGCGAGCGGCATGATGACTGGAAAGTGATACGTAGGGTGCGACATGCTGAACCAATATGGCAGCGAGTACACCAGCAGCGCACCGGCCAAAAGCCAGCTTCGCCAGGTTCGCCAAAACGCCGCTGGCGCGGCTGCGATCCAAAAAAAGGCTGGCAAGGCAATCGCCAGATAAGCTCCCGCCTCTGCTGCGAGCGACAACGGGAAAAGTTTGTGCCCAATTGGTCCTGCTTTACGCAGGTTGGCTGAAGTAAACGTGTCAAATCCCCAGTAACAGCGGAACCGGTTAACGCTTCGCAACGCAAAGATCCAGGGATGGTGCAGGATGTAGGTCACAGCCATCCTCTTAAACTCCGCCTCGGCAGCCAAGGGCGGCAAAGCGAAGGTCCGGGTGACAATCTGCTCGTACTCAGGAAAACGGGCAATCTCCGGCGAACCAATTTTTGCCCATGAGCCGAAATACCAGGTGCGATACATCGGCGTCCATGGATTATTGCCGTAATAAAGGTTCACGGAATTAGCGCTGTTAATCATCCAGGCGTTACAAAGATGATGCACCTCAGCCAGCCAGCCTATGACCATCGCCATACCTAGCACAGCCGCGAGACAAGCGTGCTTCCACCGGCGGCTGACGGCGCCGCAAAGCGCAGGCACAAGCAACACCAGCGGCAACGCGCTGGGACGTAGCAACGCCATCCAGCCCAGCGAAATTCCAAGCAGCAAAGTTGTATCCCACTGTCTTTTTGCGCGGGACACGATCGCCGTCACTGCTGCGCCGAGTGCTACCAGCAGCAGAGCAGCCACTGGCAGCTGTGTCAAAGGCTCGACCGATAGCTGGATCGATGCGGGCATAACGACAAATACCGCTAATGGAAGCCAGGCGTAGCGCTCAAGCCCAAGGCCTGACGCCAGTCGCCAGATTGCCCAGCACGCCAGCACCCAGAAAAAAAGCATCGACGCCCGCAAAACCGCCGCCGAACCACCCAATGCTACGAAAGGGGTTAGATAGAGCGGTAGCCCTGGCGGCCAATAAGGCACGAATCGTTGCCCACTCAAAAGCCGGTGAGCTACGTCGACATAGTCGCGCGCGTCGGAGACGAAAGGCACATGACGGAGCGCGAAAATAACCGCGATGCGCAGGATTGTCCCTGCGATGAAGAGAACAAAAAACACCTTAAGAGGCGACCATTTGTTTCCATTCACTCTCGACGATTGCTCACGACTCTTCATATCGGCTCACGGCGTGAAATCACCTCTCCTTCGAAATGTTTATCTCGACTTCTTGCTTCTCTTCATGAAGGCTGTGTTGCGATAGAGCTCTCCGTACGAAATCACCATCTTCTCCAGCGTGAAATACTTCTGAAAGGCCTGCTTTCCAGCCCTCGAATACTGCTCGCGTATTGTTGCGTTGGTGGCGATGCGGTCGATGGCCAAGGCCATCGTGTCCACATCGCTCAACGGTACAATCTCGCCCGCGCCAGCCAATTGCACCACTTCGGCCATCCCACCCACATTTGTGACGATCGCCGGTAGCCCCACCGAAAATGCCTGCAGCAGTGAAATTGGCAATCCCTCAGAAACCGAGGACATCATGAACGCATCCGCCGATAAATAGAACGGCGCGACATCCACCTGTTGTCCCCAGAACTTGACGTATTGAGTTATCTTCAGGTCCGAAGCCAACGCTTCCAGACTCGCTCGCTCGCTGCCGTCTCCCACCATCCACAGTCGCAGCTCAGGCGCCATCTTGCGCGCTTCGTGAAACGCACGCAGCATCATTGGATGATTCTTTATCGGATGCAGCCTCCCCACATACAGTAGTGTGAACCCCACCGTCTCAACTCGTCTCTCCAAAGGCACCGAGGGGATGGAAAGCGCGCCGTTATACACTCGAATAATCTTTGCCGGTTTCGCGCTCTCTATTTGCCGCAGATTCTCCGCCGTTGCATCGCAGATCCCGACAACCCAATCACAGAACCTCGCTGCAATCCTGTACTTGCGTTCCATGATCGGATTGTGCGGCGCAGCCACTAGGCTATGCCGCGTAGACACAATCGCAGGCACTCCGGCCATCCTCGCCGCTGGTCCTGCATACATGGTCGGAGTCGGATTGTGCAAGTGGACGACATCCGGCTTGAGCTTTCGGAAAATCTTAAAAAATCGCACTGCGGAGTCCACCAGATGCCGGCCGACGCTGGCCGTAACTTCAAATCCTTCGGTCAACATTTGCTCGCCAAGTACTCCCAGCGCAGCTACCGCTAAAACGTGGGGATCATGTCCCTGGTCGCGCTGCATCCGGCACATCTGCGACACCAACACCTCAGCGCCGCCGACCTCCATGCTATCCACGACATGCACAATCTTCATTCAGCGTCTCGCACTTCGCCTTTCCGTTTAGCGCGACAGGTTTACAAAGCGCAGGACAATATACATGAGCACTATCAGAGCAGCGGTCGTTATGCTCGCGTCGCGAAGTGCCCGTCCCAGCCGGATGCGCCTTAAATCCATACCCTGCTTTTGCGCGATATGGAAGATCACCGAAGCGAATCCCCCCAGAAGAAATAAGGTAATGGTGTAGGCACGCGACAGAAACCACCCAGCCACCATGAAGCCAACTAGAGAAGTCAGCAGCAACCTTCCCATACGTATGGTATCCATACGATCTTCCCTCGTGCCCTCGCCGTTCTCCCACGAGATGGTGCGTTCTTCCGCCTTAGCCTTGACCATTCGTTCCATAACATTTCCCTCTTCCACCCCGGCTACATAGACATAAGCCCTTTCGTACTTCATCGGCGGCGCCACTTCCGAAGTTTCTGCCAGTCCTGCAACCGCCAGCGTGTCCCTCACCGTCAGGAAAACGAACATTGACCAGAAAAACAGCCCAGTCAATCCCAACTCCGCCGCGCATACGGCAATCGTATTGTGCGCCGTATGACCGAAATAGTCCGGTGTTTGCTCGAACCCTACGCCAAACAGAGGATGCGTCTTCAGCAGTTCCAAGCTGTCGCCCCAGAACTCCGTGCGGTCGGCACCAGCGGCAAGTGAGATGTCGCGCTGTCCGGCAAAGTGAAGAGCTGATGCTCCCGCAAACACGGCACCTGCCACGATAAGGGCCGGCACGGTGCCAATACGTTTTCGCGATGCAACCAGGACGACCCCGATCAGCGCCAGCATTCCCCCACGTGAGTGCGTAAGAAAGAGACCCCACAAAAGCACTCCGCTGGGCAGCAGCACACAAATGAAGTTGCGAAACTTCCTCTTCGGCTTCCAGAAAAAAAATAGTAGGGGGAGAACACAGACCATTAGCTGGGCAAAATCGTTCGGATCGGCGATCTGCCCCTCTCCCCTCACCCTGTACAGAAACTGCCCTTCGCCAACTCCCATCTTGAAAACGTACGGAGTATTGGAGTCGACATTCCCGCTCGACAGAAGCGACGTTCCAGTGTGTAGCTCGATCGCTCCTTCAACGATCACAAAAAGACAGATAGATAACAGCGCCAGAATCACGATTTGAAGTTTTTTCTTTGAGTTGCAATGAAGGCAGATCAGAAAGTAGACCAGCACATTCGGGGCAACTTCCTGAATTGCCGTCAGTCCTCCGCTGATCCAGTGCTCCCCAAAAACCCCAGATGCGAAAATAGCGAACAGAAATCCCCCCAGCGCAAAGGACTGCACCGTTTTCCATATTATCGAGCCCTGCATCGAGGGAATTGAGAGTAGAAGGATGACGCAGATCAGGATCAGTGCAATGCGATAAACTGCCAGCGCCCCGAATAGCATCTGAGGGGTCAGATAACAGATCAGGAAATATAAAATGCTTAGAGCAAAGCCCATCTCAAAGAAATATCCAATCGACCCCCACAGGGGCAGCGTCTATTAGACGTCGTTATCTCAAGCGCACGGAGCAAGCCGGCCCGCGTCTACCTCCAAGATGCATTCTTTCATTTCGGCTAATGTTACTGCACCTGCGTCACGGTGACATTTCCGGTTCCGCTGGCCGAGAAGGTAAGTATGCCTGCGTTGTCCGTGGTTGCCGTCGCCGGTGCACCGGGCGCGTTGATGGCATAGGATGTATTGGGTGCGAGGTCGGTGATGTAATGCGTGGTGGCTC
>DATJUD010000073.1:0-27553 GCA_035502695.1 Acidobacteriaceae bacterium | reverse complement strand
GCAGCGCGATCGCAGCGGCCGGTTGCCCGCCTTGCAACTTCTGCTGCGCTTCGGCCAACTGCTCTTGCGGACTTTTTGCCGGAGTGGTCGTCTGTGCGAACGCAAAAACACTCGACAGAAACAGCGGAAGAATGAAATTCCGAATACGCATCACTCCTCAGCATACCGCGCACGCCGCGGGAATGACCTCCGCGCGGTGGTACGATGCTGGCATGCATCGCTGGCGCAGACTCTGCTGTATTGCGCTGTCGTTTTTTTCAACGATAGCCTTAGCGCAGGTCTCATCCGCGAAGCCGGCATCGACACCGCCGACCCCATCTTATATTCGCTCATCTCCAGATCCATACCCTCCGAGTCATCAACACCCTGGTCCCGCATGGTTCCAGGATGTTGCTCCCCAGGCCGGCTTACATATGCTGAATGTGAACGGAGGAGTGAACCACAAAAAGTACATTCTTGAGACAACGGGCAGCGGTGTGGCCATCCTCGATTACGACCGAGACGGCTGGCCCGACATTTACATTGCAAATGGCAGGCTGCTGCATGCCAAGGGCGCGCCGCCATCCACGGACCATCCAACGGGCCATCTCTACCACAACAATCACGATGGAACATTTACCGACGTGACTCAGGCTGCCGGCCTCGACGCGACGGGCTGGGGCCAGGGCGCCTGTGTAGGTGATTACGACAACGACGGCTATGAAGATCTATACGTCACTTACTACGGCAAGAATCGTCTTTACCATAACCAGGGCAACGGAACGTTCAAGGAAGTTGCGGAACAAGCGGGCGTTGCGGGCAATGGCACCGATTGGAGTACCGGTTGCTCCTTCGTCGATTATGACCGCGACGGAAAGTTGGACCTAATGGTCGCGACCTACGTGAAATTCGACCTGGCAACGGCCCCCGTTCCCGGCCAGGGTCTCACTTGCATCTGGAAAGGCATCCCCGTCGAGTGCGGCCCGCGCGGACTTCCCTACACCAACCAAATCCTCTATCACAATCTCGGAAATGGAAAGTTTGCCGACGTCAGCCGCACTTCCGGCATCGATAAAACTGACGGCCATTACTGCTTCAGCGTTTCAACTCTCGATTACAACGAGGATGGCTGGCCGGACATTTATATTGCCTGCGACAGCACTGCCAGCATTCTCTACCGCAATAATAAAAATGGAACCTTCACCGACGTGGCGGCGGATGCGGGCGTTGCCTATAGTGCGGACGGCCGCGAACAAGCGGGCATGGGTTGCACCGTCGGCGACTACAACGGCGACGGACTTCAGGATATCTTCAAGACCAATTTCTCCGATGACACCTCGTCACTCTACCGCAACAATGGCGATGGAACGTTCACCCCTTCGATTGACGAAGCCGGTCTCGGTCTGATCACGCAATATCTCGGCTGGGGAACTATGTTCGTCGACGTCGATAACGATGGATGGCCGGACATCCTGATCGCCAATGGACACGTCTACCCCGAGGTGGATGCCGACCATCTGGGTGCCACCTACAAAGAGCCGAGACTTTTTTACTGGAACCAGCGAAACGGAAAATTCAAAGACCTAAGTCGGCAGTGCGGTCCCGGCTGCACCGTTCCGAAGTCGAGCCGCGGCATGGCCGTCGCGGATTTCTGGAATGATGGCCGCGAATCCGCCGTGATCAACAATATGAGCGACCATCCAATGCTGCTGGTGAACGTTGCCGCCAACAACAATCACTGGCTCGGTGTCGTCACCGTGGGAACAAGGTCCAATCGCGATGGCATCGGCGCGCAGGTGACCGTGTTTGCTGGCAATCATAAGTGGATGCATGAGGTGCGAAGTGGTTCCAGTTACATCTCCAGCAGCGATCTTCGTTTGCACTTTGGGCTAGGCTCTGCCTCCACCATCGACCGCATCGCTGTGCGCTGGCCGAGCGGATTGCATGAGGTCTTTCATTTCACAGGCAAAGATCGAGCCGCCGATCGCTTTGTCACACTGGTCGAGGGAACTGGTGAGCACGAATAGGCACTCTGTATGAATTGGAAACAATGGGCAACCCAACTTTTCTTTTGTGCGATTTTCTGCTACATGCCTACGAGAGCCGAATCAGCCGCTCCCATTCACGCACATCTTCGCACCCAGCAAACTTCGACCACACTCGAAGCATTTTCAAGTGCCCCGCGAGTGACGATACTGAAAGGCGCCGACGGATAGAAGTGGATAAATGACTCACACGAATCACTCTTGCCCTTCATCTGGCGGAACGGCAAACGCATCCCGCTGAAATGGACTCTGGATCCAGCCGCGAGTCACAGCAATGCACGCGCAATCGGCCTTGTCTATAACGCGCGGCCCATACCATTGCGACTGATCTGGGTGTGGCAAGTGCGCGCCGATATCGGCCCCATCGAGCACCGCATCACAATTAAAAAACCTCGGTCATGTCCAACTCTGGATTCCGCGCGAACAACCAAATTGATCGTGTTCCAGCATGGCGTCGAAGACTTCGAGCAAGAGCGTAAGGCCGCAGATGCAGCACGGGGCGGAGCCTTGCGCTCCACCCTGCCGCCATCTTCAGAAACTACTTGTGATGGTTCGCGTACTCCGCCGCAGCCTTTAATTCCTGTGACGCCTGGACCAGTAAATCTTTGGCCTTTTGAGCGTGGCCGCCGAGCCGATCTCTGTTTGCCTGTTGCGCAGCATCGATTTTTTGATAGGCGTGTGCAATCGATGCCTGGGCGGAGGCCAGGTGGGAGTGTTTATTTGGGTCGATATTTTGCGCAGGACCTTGAGCAAACATCATGGAAGTGCCAGCCATCACGGAACACATCACGAGCGTGCGAATTACATTATTCTTCGTCATGCGAGAACTCCTTGAGTGTATAGATGAGGTGGTTCCTTGTTTCCGTTACCCGCGACATTCGGAAATCCAGGGAAGCGCCTCGTGGAGAGAGGCTATGGTTCGCCGCTCTGGCTTGTCAAGCAGACAAGTATAATTGTCGTTTTCGCAGCCTGAAATTGCAGCCGGAGACCACAATCAGGATGGGCGTACTAGGAAATCTTGAAAAGCCCCGGCAATTTCTCTCCCGCCCTACCAAGAATGATGTGGGTAAATGCGTTTACGTTCAACGGCTCTTCCGGGCCCACATAGTAGGTTCGAGCCGGAGTTCCCCGGCGCACCTTCGCCCAATGCACAAAACTTGCCGCAGGATGCACCGCGCCCGAAGTGCCCACCACCACCAAGACAGAGCAGCGATCAATCTCATGCTGAATGCGTGTCATCTCCAGTGGAACTTCTCCAAACCACACGATGTGTGGCCGTAAACGCGATCCGCAGGCGCAGGCCGGAATTTCGCGGATGGAATTGTAACTATGATTGTCCTCAATGACGGAAGCGCCGCAATCCACTTCGCATCGAGACTTGAAAAGCTCCCCGTGCATGTGGACCAGGTTCTGTGAGCCTGCCCGCTCATGCAAATCATCGACATTTTGAGTACAGAGAAAAAAGCGATCTCCGATCTGTTTCTCCAACTGTGCCAGCGCATAGTGCGCAGCGTTCGGCTGGCTGGCCTGCGCCTCTCTTCTGCGCTGCGAATAGAATTGCCACACCAATTCCGGATTCGCGTCCCAGCCTTCTGGAGTCGCGACGGTCTCCACCTGGTACCCGGCCCACAATCCATTGCTGTCGCGAAATGTACGCAATCCGCTCTCGGCGCTGATCCCGGCGCCAGTCAATACAAACACGCGGTCGTTCAACGCAATTTCAATAGAATGCGTTAAGGCTTGATTCGCCATCTCGATACTCCCAATGAAATCCGATAGCGCGACGGTCACTCTTTGCGCATTTCATGACCTGGACTCGCCCTTCGGCTTGGGTTGCCATTTCTTGCGCTCTGACGCGATCGGATTCACGGCCTCGGCCGAAGTGGCTGCACTGGTCTCCGGCACCGCTCTCTCCACCGGTCGTGCTGTCTTTTCAACTTGACGAGCCACCGAGGGAGCAGAGCCAGCTGCCTGTGATGTTTCACCGCCTGCCTCGGAGGGCTTCCCTGCGGGACGCCACTTTTTGCGATCAACTTTCTCGGAGGGCTCAGGAACTGGTTGAGCCAACACTGCCTGGGTCCGCGCCAGATCGGGACTCACCGGAACATTCGATCTACCCAGGTCAATGATGCCAGGTTCATTCGAAATTGCCGCGACATCATATCCAACCGCAGTCTTTGTCGCTGCGCGGCCCGGCTCGCTTGCTTGCGCTTGAACCGACGCGGTCGCGACTGCTATGCCTTTCTTTTTCTGCACACTTTCCAACAACAGTTCTGCAACATCCTTGATTGCAATTCCATCGGCATCGTTTTTCCTTGGAGTGCTGCCAAGCATGCTTTTGCAGAACGGGCAGCCTACCGCCAGAGTCTTCGCGCCAGTCGCCGAATTCAGCCGCTCCTCCGCTTCGTGAAAACGATTTTCAGAAACTCGCTCTTTCCCCGGCTCCTCCTCTTTCCAGAATTGCGCGCCGCCGGCACCGCAACAAAACGCATTCTCGCGATTCCGATCCATCTCCAGCAATTCATTTCCCAGCACTCGCAGAACATTTCTGGGCGCATCGTAAACGCCATTGTGCCGCCCTAGATAGCAAGGGTCATGGTACGTAATGCTGGCATCCAGTCGGTCGACATTCAGCTTCCCTGCCGAAACGAGTGATTCAAGAAACTGCGTGTGATGCATTACGTTGTACGCGCCGCCAATCTGCCGATATTCATTGCCAATCGCATTCATGCAGTGGGGGCAGCTTGCCACAATGAGTTTTGGCTTTACAGCATTCAGCATCGCGACATTATGATCCGCCAGTTCTCGATACAACATCTCATTTCCAGCTCGACGCGCGCTGTCCCCGGTGCAGCACTCCTTCTTTCCCAGTACTGCAAAATTCACGCCCGCATAATTCAGCAATTCCACGAGGGCCCGCGCCGTCTTCTGCGCCTGTGGATCGTAACTTGCTGCGCATCCCACCCAGTACAAAACATCCGCCCTCGGATTTTCCTCCGTTGTCTTCACCGAAAGCCCTTGGGCCCAATCCATGCGCTTGTCGTGGTTAATTCCCCATGGATTTTTCGAGCGCTCCATCCCGCGGAATGCAGTTTGAAGCTGTACTGGAAATTCACCCTCCATCATCACTTGGTTGCGCCGAATATCGATAATGTCGAGCATCTGTTCGTCCTGCACCGGGCACACCTGCATGCACGCGCCGCAGGTCGTGCATGCCCACGCGGCCTCCGGAGTTAGCGCAAACTGCAGCAATGGCTGTGGGCTACTCTTTCCAGTCTCGAATCCAGACCGACTTCCAGACAGATGGTTCAGTTCCATCCGCTTGTTGATTTCCATCGCCGCAGGACTAAGCGATTTTCCAGTCGCGGTCGCTGGGCAAACATCCTGGCAGCGATTGCACTGGATACATGCATACGCATCCACCAGGCGAGGCCAGGTCAGGTCCTCCAAACGCTTCGCGCCCATCTGCGGAATTTCAGCGTCCTGGCTGTCAGGCTCAAGATTCGTATCGATCAGCGGAAGCACACCCGAGCCAGAACGTCGCGCAAAAAAATACTTCAGCGGCGCCATAAAAATGTGGACGTGCTTGGTATAAGGAAAATACGCGAGAAACAGCAGCACGCTTCCCAGCGCACCCCAGTATCCGAAAATCCGCCAGGCATACGCATTCTGCGGAGTAAAGAGATGCGAAAGCGCCGATGCGAAGGGCTCAAATTTGTCCGGGCCTCGTTGCGCCAACCGCGCGCCCGCGCCAATCGCCCGGCTTGCTACGTGGAACAGAATGAAGCCCGAGACCAGCAGCGAATCCAGGCTGATATATCCGCGCTGCACGGCCGGATCCACCAGTGTGTTCGCATTGAATCGAAAATCTCGTCGTGAGGGAAGGAAGAATCTGCGAATGACCAGCGCCACCACGCCTACCAGCACCAGAAAACTCAACACGTCAGCGAACAGGTTGTACGCGGCTCCCGGAACAGTTTTTGAGGAAATGTCGAAGCGCGCGTAGCCTGCGATGGCATCGACAACATTCACCAAAATGTAGAAAACAAATCCATAAAAAATAAATGCGTGGAAGATGCTGACGACGGGTCTTTCTCTAAACGTCCGCGACTGGCTCAACGTGGTACGAAGCGCAACCCAGATTCTCTGCGCAATGCGATCTGTTCGAACATCGCTATCCGAACGCCCGCGGCGGATCCGCAAATACAGTCGAAAAAAGCCGTGCGCTCCCCACGCCATAGTGACAAGCGCGAACATCAGGAACGCGTACTTTTGAGAAAGCGGCAGCATTCAAACACGTCCCCGAAACTGGATTGACGATGCCTTGGCAGGGCTACTTGCGAATCGCAGCAATCATTGCTGGAACAATCTGGTTCACATCGCCGACGATACCGTAATCCGCTACTTTGAAAATCGGTGCATCCGCATCCTTATTAATGGCAACGATGCATTTGCTTTTTCCCATACCGGATAGATGTTGCACCGCCCCGGAGATGCCAATGGCAATATATGCTTTTGGCTGGACTGTCTTTCCGGTTTGCCCAACCTGCTCCGAATAGGGTCGCCACCCAGCATCGACGATCGCCCGCGTCGCGGCAACTGCGGCGCCCAATTGATCGGCTAATCCTTCGACCAGAGTTTTGAATCCCTCCGCGCTGCCCACTCCTCGCCCCCCAGCGACCACAATCTCCGCCTCGGCTAGTGGAATGCGCGATGTCTTTTCCTTCGATTTTCCGGTAATCTGCACCCGTCGCTGTGGCAGCGACAGGTCGACATCAAACTGTTCCGCCGCTTCCGCGTGTGGTGCGGCTGCTGCAAAAGCACCTTGCTTCGGAGTAACAACAATCACAGGAGCATTTGTAGTGACCGTCTCTGTAACTCGCGCTAGGTAGGTGTAGCGCTCCGCTGAGAGCCCCCCTTCTTTTGGTGTGATGCTGACGATATCCTCTAGCAGCGGTGCATCCAGCTTGACTGCAACTCGCGGACTGTACTCGCGCCCGCTTCGGCTGCCGCCGATCAGCACGGTGTTCGCTTCGCCCTCGCTCGCGATCTGCGCAACCGCGGCCGACCAGACCTCCGGATCATACTGCTCCAGGTCGGCGTGATCTGCGACCAGCACCTGGTCCACCAGCCATGCAACTTCATTTGCAACAGTAACAGTTGCAGATCCCAGCACCAGCGCTGCAATCGGGCCTTCCCTGCCCAGGGCGCGAGCACACGTGACCATCTCGTATGTGCTCTTACTCACTTTCCCGTTCGCATGCTCCACAACGATCAGGATCATGCGATCACCCGCGCTTCTTCCCGCAGCAAAACCACCAGTTCCGCAACCGCAGCCGTCGCATCCTTCCCGTCCAGGATCTTGTGTAACCGGCTCTTCACCTGGATTTCCCCGCCGATAATTTTTAGCTTGGGTTCAACCTTGAACAATTCCAGCGGCTCGACTCGAAGCTCCTTCTTCTTTGCCCGCATAATATTAGGTACCGTCGGATACCTTGGCTCATTCAATCCCTGCTGCGTGGTCAGCACCACGGGCAGTTGCACAGAAAACATTTCGCTGCCATCCTCAGCGTCGTGCCGTCCTGTCAGGATTCGCCCGTCAATCTGCAGTGCGTTCACCCATGTCACCTGGGGCCATTGCAATCGTTCGGCCATCGCCGCTCCCAGCGCATGACTATCCCAGTCTGCCTGTTGCCCGCCGCAGAAAATCAGGTCAACATTTTCTTGCTTGGCCACCTGCGCAGCCACTTTGCTCAGCGAAATCGGATCCAGAAACAGTTCCGTTTGTACGTGAATCGCGCGATCCGCACCCATGGCTAGCACCGTGCGCAGCGCTTCCTGGCTTCTTTCCGGCCCCACTGCCAGCGCAATCACTTCCGCATCCACTCCGCTTTCGCGAATGCGCAGCGCCTGCTCGACACCGTATTCATCCATAGTGTCAACCACCAGCTTGCTTGCATCCAGGTCGACTTCCCCACCGCGTAGGCGCACGGTCTCTTCCGCGTCCAACACCTGGCGAATTACCGCCAAAATCCGCATCTATCCTCCGACAACTTCACGTAGTACGATGTCGCACCATATACTGCAATGTGCAATCGCTTCACATGGCGCTCTCGAATTTGATCGCTTCGTTTCGCCGCTGAAGAATTCACCGCGACAGCTTAATCTACCCTTGATAGTTTAGCTGCGCAACCCCTGGAAGAGGTTTGCTGCCCAATGGAGAACATCGCTGCTGCAGATGGCGTCAGATTGCCGCTGACATCTTTGAGTTCCGAGGAACAAATCCTGCGGGACTCGGTTCGCAAGTTCGCGCAGAATAAAATTGCGCCCCTGGTCCGCGAAATGGATGAGACTCAAAAGATTCATCCTTCCTTGCTCCCGCATATGTTCGAGATGGGAATTCTTGGCATGGAGACTCCCGAAGAATATGGCGGGTTTGGCGGGTCATTTCTCGGGTCGATATTGGCCGTTGAAGAGATTTCCGCCGTCGACCCTGCGATTGGCGTTATTGTCGACGTCCAGAACACGTTGACGGTGAACGCGCTGCTCCGCTATGGCAGCGAGGAACAGAAGAAGAAATACCTGCCGCGCACCAACACCGACACTATCTGCTCCTACGCGCTCAGCGAGGCCAGCTCCGGGTCGGATGCGTTCAGCCTGAAGACACAGGCGCGATTGGACGGCGACACCTATGTTCTGAACGGTCGCAAGCTCTGGATTTCAAATGCAGTCGAAGCCGACCTTTTTATCGTATTTGCGACCGTCGATCCATCGGCCGGTTATAAGGGGATTACCGCATTTATCATCGAGCGAGATATGTCCGGTTTTCAGGTGGGTAAGAAGGAAGATAAGCTCGGAATTCGTGCTTCATCCACGTGTGAACTACTTCTCGACGACTGCCGCCTGCCTGCCGCCAATGTTCTGGGTGAGCCGGGCAAAGGGTACAAAATCGCCATTGAAACGCTGAACGAAGGACGCATCGGAATTGCCGCGCAAATGTTGGGACTCGCTCAAGGAGCATGGAATCATGCAGCCAAATACAGCCAGGAACGCCAGCAATTCGGAAAATCCATCGCCCAGTTTCAGGCGGTGCAATTCACTCTGGCGGAAATGGCAACAGAGATTGAGGCCGCGCGCCTGATGGTCTACAACGCGGCACGGATGAAAGATGCAGGCGTCAAGTTTGTGAAGGAAGCGGCCATGGCAAAGTATTTTGTCTCCGCCGTCGCGGAAAGAGTCGCCAGCCAAGCGGTCGAAATCTTCGGCGGCTATGGATTCGTCAAAGACTATCCGGTCGAAAAGCTCTATCGCGATGCCAAGATTGGAAAAATCTACGAGGGCACGTCGAACATGCAGCTAGCGACGATTGCGAAGCTGATCCTTGCCGGCTAGAGGGTGTATCGCCCGGCTTCGGTAATCGCTACGGCGATTTCCCGGCCAAGAGCGAATGTATTCTCCGGCTCGTGCTTGGCGAAGCGACGAAAAATTGCCACCCTCGTGCGCAGCATATCGCCATCGGCGACCGCACCCAGAATCCGCTCCGCCGCCGTCTCCACTATGCGAAACGAGCGCGCCGCATAATATTTTGTCATTCGCACGGCCAACAGTGAACGCCCTTGCATCTTCTCCGCCCTTAGAATCGTGGACTCCAGCACAAGCACCTCCATGATCATGTCCGCCAGCGCGCCCATAATCTCCTGTTGGTCCGCCAACTCTGCGCCGAATTTTTCTGAGGCGGCGCCGGCACAAAAGAGGGTCATCTTCTTTGCATTGGCCAGCAGCGAATGCTGCGCGGCAAGCTCGCCGCTTCGCTCTTCACGCGGCTTCGGTCCCGCCATCACCTCATCCATCACTTTCTGAATCGCGGGCAGGAGCGGGAGGCGTCCTTGCATAGCACGCTTCATCATCCATCCGCTGATAATCAGCCGATTGATTTCGTTCGTCCCCTCGAAGATTTTGTTGATACGCGAATCGCGATACGCACGTTCTGCGGGATAGTCTTCCACATATCCATAGCCGCCGTGCAACTGCACCATCTGATCGACCAGACGCTCCAGCATTTCTGAGCACCACACCTTCACAATCGAGCACTCGATAGCATATTCCTCAATATGCTTTTGTGTTTCGCCTGTCGCGGCGGCGGCGCTCGTTTCCGTTTCCGCCAACGACGCGTCAATCGCTCCGATCACGCGATAGACCAGCGATTCTCCCGCGTAAATTCCGGCGGCGCTGTCGGCGATCATCTGCTGCACCAGCCCGAATGATGCGATCGGCTTTGAAAAGGCGATCCGTTCTTTGGCGTATCGAACGCCTGTGCGAAAAGCGTATTTCGCGCCGCCGATTGCCGCCGCGCCCAGCTTGTAGCGCCCAACGTTCAAAATATTGAATGCGATGCGATGCCCTTGCACGGCTTCACCCAGTAAATTCTCGATCGGCACACTGCAATCCGTCATCACCAGCGGGCATGTGGAAGAGCCGCGAATTCCCATCTTGTGTTCTTCCGGACCCACCGCCAATCCAGCGGTCCCCGCTTCGATTAAAAATGCTGCAAATTTCTCTCCGTCAATCTTCGCAAACACCGTAAACAGGCTCGCAATGCCGGCGTTCGAGGTCCACATCTTTTCGCCGTTCAACACATAGTGCTTGCCGTCTTCAGACAAAGTCGCGCGGGTGCGAATATTCATCGCGTCCGATCCCGACGACGCCTCGGACAGCGCATACGCCGCCACCCACTCTCCAGAAGCTAGCCTAGGCAAATATTTTTTCTTCTGATCCGCCGTTCCATACCATACCAGCGGAAGCGTGCCGATTCCTGCATGCGCACTAAAGGAGACGGAGAAGCTGCCGCAGATGGCAATTTTTTCCGCGATCAAGGCAGATGTGACCTTATCCATCTGCAGCCCGCCGTACTCTTCCGGAACGTCCACTGCCATCAGCCCCAGGTCACCTGCCTCTCGGAGTAGGCGTCGCGTCACCTCAAGATCCTTCGCCTCAATGGCTGCGATCTGCGGCAAGATTTGCTTTTCGGCAAATTCCACCGTGGTGCGCTCAATCTGGCGCTGTTCGTCAGAAAAATCCTCGGCGATAAAAATCGCTTGCGGCTCAGTCTCCTCAATCAGAAAGCTGCCGCCGGGCCTGTGCTTTATATGTTTCGAATCCGGCCTATTCACGGGATTCCCCCTGTTGTCGCGGATGCTGGCCCATGTCGCCCCTCAGTCTTGAAGATTCTCGAATATTCCAGCCGCGCCCATTCCGCCACCAACGCACATCGTAACCAACCCATATTTCTTCTTTCGCCGCTGCAATTCGCGCAGTATCGTCGCCGTCAACTTCGCGCCGGTGCAGCCTAGCGGGTGTCCTAAGGCAATCGCGCCTCCGTTGACGTTGACCTTCGCAGGTTCCATCTCTAATAGCTTCATCACGGCCAGCGATTGCGCCGCAAAAGCTTCGTTCAACTCAATCACGTCCATCTGTCCCAATGTCAGTCCGGCCTGCTTCAGCGCCTTTGGAATCGCATATACAGGCCCGACTCCCATCTCTTCGGGCAGGCATCCAGCCGTCGCATAGGATACAAGCCTGGCCAGTGGTTTCAGCCCCAAAGAAATTGCAATCTCCTCGGAAACAACGACAGCGGCCGCGGCTCCATCCGACGTCTGCGAAGAGTTCCCAGCCGTCACCGTTCCATGTGCGTGAAACGCCGGACGAAGCTTCTCAAGCGCCTCGTAAGACGTGTCTGCGCGGGGGCCTTCGTCCACTCGAAACTCAACTTCTCGCCGGACATTCGGCTTGCCATCATGTGAACCTGAAATTGTAACCGTCACAGGCACAATTTCATCTTCGAATCTTCCATCCCGGATTGCCGCCAGCGCGTTCTGATGGCTGGCAAGTGCAAATCGGTCCGAATCCTCGCGCGAAATTCCATAATGCTTCGCAACTCGCTCTGCCGTCAGTCCCATCGACAAGTAGGAATCGGGATAGTGATCCACCAGCCACGGATTGGCTGCAATTTTATTGCCCCCCATGGGAATCATCGACATGGATTCCGTGCCTCCGGCGACAATCACCTCCGCAGAGCCGCCGCGAATTCGCTCTGCCGCGAGCGCAATCGATTGCAATCCGGAAGCGCAGTATCGATTAATCGTCATCGCAGATGCTTCGACCGGCAACCCTGCTCGCAGGGAAATAATCCTGGCCAGGTTCAGTCCCTGCTCCGCCTCCGGCATTGCACAACCAATAATGACATCGTCAATCTGCCTTGCGTCGAGCTCCAGAATTCGATCCAAAGCTGCCCGCACCGCAATGGCTCCCAGGTCATCCGGGCGCGTCGAACGAAGCGCACCGTTGGGCGCTTTTCCGACGGCCGTCCGCACTGCGCTCACAATCCATGCATCCTTCATGCAGGTCCTTTAGTTCCGTAGCGGCTTCCCGGTCTTCAACGTGGCCGTGATCCGCTCCACCGTCTTTGGCTCTCCGCAGAGCGACAAAAACGCTTCGCGTTCCAAATCGAGAAAATGTTGTTCGCTGACCTGCGTCCCCGCGGTGACTACCCCTCCGCACAATACATGGGCCAACTGGCGCGCAACCTTCACGTCGTGATCACTAATAAACTCTGCTTCTCGCATCGTATGGATGCCAAGTTTCAAGTTTGCCAGCACGCCTTCACCGGGCGTGGGAATGTCGGCCTGCGGCAGCGGTGGAACGTACCCTGCGTCCGCCAGCTTCGTAGCTTCTGATTTCGCGTCGCAGAGCAACCGCTCGCGATTCATCGTGATCCCATCCGCGTCTCGCATCAAATGCAGCGTCTTTGCCTCCGCTGCGGAACTCGAAACCTTCGCCATCGCAATCGTCTCGAACACAGTTCGCAGCGCATTATGCATTTCCACCGAGTCACTACGCTGCCCCTTCCACACTGCACGCGCAATCTCAATCGCACGCAGCGTCATTTCCTTGCACCCGCCTCCTGCAGGCAACAAACCTACACTGGTTTCCACCAGTCCCATGTAGAGTTCGACGTGCGATTGTCGCCCTGCAGCATGCAACGCAACTTCCGCTCCGCCGCCCAGGCACATTCCAGACGGAGCAACAATTACTGGCCGCACACAGAATCGAATCGCCTGCGTCATCGCCTGGAATTCGCGAACATACCGATCCAGTTCGTCCCATTCTTCATCCTGGATGGCTAGCAGTACCTGCATTAAGTTCGCGCCCACAGAAAAATTGGCTGCATCATTCGAAATGACAAAGCCTCTAAAGTTCCGCGTCGCATCGCTCCCCGGCCCTAACGCGCGCTGGACAAATCCCACAATGTCTTCGCCCAGAGTGTTCATCTTAGAATGAAACTCGATGCATGCAATTCCATTCCCAAGATCGATCAGCGATGCACCTGGATTTTTCTCGACCACGCCATGCGCACGTTTGGCTCTCGCCACGCTCCACGTGTCGGGTGGTTCCACAACCGGCCGATATTTTTCCGAATCAACATCGAAGAATTCTCCGCTCTCATTGCGATACCAGGAAATCACCCCGGCAGATACCATTCGTTCTACAACGGGGGGAATTGCCTGACCGCGAGCCCGCATCTTTTCGACCGTCTCGACGAAACCGGCGGCATCCCACATCTCAAACGGCCCAAGCTCCCAGTTGAACCCAGCCCTCATGGCACGATCGATATCGATCACCGTGTCCGCAACCTCGCCGATGCGATTGGCCGCGTAACCCCACAATTCCGGAAGAATCCGCCAATAGAATTTCGTCACCTGGTCTCTGTCGGGATCAGCCGCTAACAGTGCTCGAATCCTCGCAGCCGCTGATTCATTGCTCTTCTCCATCTCCAGCGCGGGCATCTTAACCCGCTCCGCTGGCCGATACTCTAGCGAATGCAAATCGAGAACGAGGCGTTCCTCTTTACCCTCCGCACCGGGTTGTTTCTTATAAAAACCGTGCCCCGTCTTGTCTCCAAACCATTTACGTTCGAAAATCTGTTCCAGCACTGCGGGAATCTCAACGTCAGCGCGTTCGTCCCTGGAGCTCGCGCCAAAATTCCGCGCCACATTCACCAGCACGTCAATGCCAACCATGTCAGCAAGCCGAAACGTGCCCGTCTTTGGCCATCCGATGGCTGCTCCAGTCAGCGCATCCGTTTCCTCGATGCTCAAACCCTGTTCCAGCATGGTCCGAAATGTATTCAGCATGACAAACGTACCGATGCGATTGGCGATGAAGTTGGGCGTGTCGTGGGCATGAACGACCATCTTTCCCAAGTGCATCCGTGCGAAGTTCTCGACTGACGCAACCACCCGAGCATCAGTCTCCGGCGTAACAATGAACTCCACCAATCGCATATAGCGCGGCGGATTGAAAAAATGTGTCCCCAACCATCGCCGCCGAAACGACTCCGGCATGTCTTTGGCGATCAGCCCAACCGGCAGACCGCTCGTGTTAGTACTGACGATCGCATGATCGCGGATGTAGGGCGCAACCTTGTTGAGCAGCGCACGCTTGATTTCAAGATTCTCGGCCACTGCTTCAAGAATCCAATCGCACGCCTGCAGCTTATCCAGGTCATCTTCAAAATTCCCAACCGTGATTCGACGCACCACTGCGGGATCGACAAACGCCGGAGGTTTGGCCTTCTTCAAATTTTCCAACGACCGCGCGGCCAGGACACTTCGATCTGACGCGCCCTCCGGTACAAGATCCAGAAGCAACACTGAAAATCCTGCATTCGCAATATGCGCGGCAATGCGCCCGCCCATGGTGCCTGCACCCAGAACAGCAATGCGTTGGATCGAATCGTTTACGTCAGCGGATGGCATAACAACCTTTGTACAGACAGCGGATCACGGCGAAGTAAACTCCACTCAATCTTATTTCGGTCGCTCCATATCGAACCTGTCACGCGTTCGGGTATATGTGGAGCCTGCCATGCGCCCGATTGCCTGCAATTTGTCGGGATCGATTCGGAAATTATCGAACAACGCCGTGCTCACGTGGAAACGCACTATTTCGCCCAGCACCAGGCTTCCCCCAAGCGGCTCCGTACTGACGTGAACCACCTGTTGCAATCGGCACTCCATCTGAACATGGGATTCGCCCACTCGCGGGGGTCGAACGACATCACTCGCAACGGGCGTCAGTCCGGACACGAGAAACTCGTCGACCTCCGACGGCAATTCCGCGGAACACTCATTCATCTGTTCCGCGAACTCCTCCGACACGACATTCACCACAAATTCTCTGGTTGCGATGATGTTGCGCAACGTGTCCTTGGTAGGCTGCAATCCGTTCCTTACGGCCACGCGCATCATCGGACAAAAACACACAATCGGCGGGTTGGCACTGGCCACCGTAAAAAAACTGAACGGCGCCAGATTGCGAACACCGTCCGCATCCATCGAAGAAACAAACGCGATCGGTCGCGGAACCACAGAGCCCACCAATAATTTGTAAATGTCCTGCGGCTTCTGCTCCTCTGGAATCAGAGTAATCATTGCGCCGGCTGCGGCAATTTCAGTCATCCAACCGGCTCCAGCTTCGCGTGGTCCTTGGCGCCCCAGCTGGCCCAGTAGTCCGCCCACTCCACCTTTTCGCCCGCGGGCAGCACGTGGATTGGGTTCAAACCGTCCAGCATTACTGCCGACTCATCCGTGAAGCTCTTTGCCTTTTGATTCGCCAACGCCTTGGGATGCGGACCATGATGAATCCCTCGCGGATGCAGTGTCGCATACCCCGGTTTCACATTGTCGCGACTGAAGAAATCGCCGTCATGATAAAAAATAAATTCATCATAATCGGTGTTGCGATGAAAAAACGGCACTCGCAGCGCATCCGGTTCCTGCTCTAGCGGCCGAGGTAGAAAACTGCACACCACAGCGCCCTGGGTCACAAATGTTGTATGCGCGCTTGGGGGCAGCGCTGCGCGATGGCTGGATACGGGCCTGATATCCCGCAGGTTGATCTTCCATGCTGTCAGATCGCCCTTCCAGCCAACCACGTCGATTGGGTTGAATGGATAAAACACCTTGGAAAATTCATTTTCGTTCTTGATGCGAACTTCCCACTCGCGTGTGTCATCGAGATACGGAGACGGTTCCGGTGTGATGATAACAGCCGGATCGTACAGGGCATGCTGTCCCAGCAACCCCTTTTCCGGCTGCTCAAATTCCGACTTCGATTGAAAGATCAGAAAAAAATTGTCCTCTGTCTCCGGAACCACGCGATACGTCACTGCACGTGGCAGATTGATGTAATCTCCCTTCTCAAATCGCAGCGGACCAAAGTCGGTCTCGATGACCCCGCTGCCGCGATGGACAAAATACATTTCATCGCCATCGGCATTGCGAAAATAAAACGGCATCGGCTTCGATCGGCGCGAGACGGCCACCGTGATCTCGTTGTTGCCGAGAAACTCGACCGGCGCGCCCTGTGCATCCTTCAGGTCCGTAGGCTCCAGCTTGTTCAAGTCGAAAAGATGCGGACGCAATTTGCCTTCAAATCGCGTCCAGCCCGTCGGCGCATGCGCATGGTACAGATGGCTGGCCTTCCCATAAAAACCCTTGCGCCCGTGCTCCTCTTCAAATGTGCCCTCGGGCAATCCAACGTGGGCCTGCGCTGCGGTTTTTCCCTTATTCAGCGGATACATTTGCGATTCTCCTTTACCGAAATCCTTCAGCCCTTGGGATGCTCCGGACGCACCACGCGATTGCGCAGCACCCCGATCTTTTCAATCTCTAATTCGATCACATCGCCAGGCTGCACCCAGCGATTTAGTTCCAATCCACAACCCGTTCCCACCGTGCCGGAGCCCAGTATGTCCCCCGGATAAATCGTGTCGTCCTGCGAAAGAAACTCAATCATCTGTTCGAACGTCCAATGCATGTCGCGTGAGTTTCCTCGCGACCATTCCTCGCCGTTCACACGCGCCACCATCTCCAGCGAGTATGGATTCGAAATCTCATCCCGCGTCACCATCCACGGACCCACCCCACTCGCCCAATGCTTTCCCTTCGCCGGACCAAGGCGCCCTTTCATTTCCCGGCGCTGAATATCGCGAGCGCTGAAGTCGTTCAGAATCGTGTAACCCGCGATATATTCTCCTGCCTTCGCAGCGGGAATATTGCGTCCCTCGCGGCCGATAATCACGGCTAATTCCAGCTCATAGTCGAACCGCTCGGTAAACGACGGCCACAGTACATCCTGATCCGTCCCCAGCAAATTATGATGACCCGTTTGATAGTAGACCGGAAATTCGTACCATTCCTGCGGCATCGGCTCGCCGCGTTTTTCAAATCCCATCTTCACGTGGGCTTCGAACGCAAAAAAATCGCGAACCGATCGCGCATCCGGCAGCGGCGTCCGCAAGCGAATCTCGTCCCATCGATAGCGAAGCGTCTCATCGCGTTTGCCAACCCGCAAATCCGCAGGCAAGCTCGCAATCGCCTTCCGTGCCTCATCCAACGAAACTTCGCCGCCGTCTAACAAGCCCAGCAACGACGGAGGAACCAGCGCGTCGGCCAACCTTACATTCCCTAAGGCCTGCGCAGCGGCAAAATTCAAATCGATCACGCCGTTACCATCAACAGCGCCCAGTCGGCTCTGCCATCCCAGGTGCGTGTGGACCTCAAACGTGCACAGTCTCATGCCTGTCCTTACAGATTGCCGCGAAGTCCCTGCTCGCGCTCAATCGCCTCAAACAGTGCCTTGAAATTTCCTTTGCCGAAACTGCGGCCGCCCTTGCGCTGGATAATTTCAAAGAACACGGTCGGACGATCCTCCACCGGACGCGTGAAGATCTGTAGCAGATATCCTTCTTCGTCCCGATCGACCAGCAGGTTCAGCCGCTTCAACTCTTCCACTGGTTCGTCGATGTTACCCACCCGCTTCTCCAGCTCGTCGTAATAGGTCTCCGGCACCCGCAAAAATTCCACGCCATGCTCGCGCAGCTTGCTCACCGTGGTCAAAATGTCATCTGTCGCGAGCGCCAGGTGTTGCGCTCCGGGCCCTTGATAGAAGTCCAGATACTCCTCAATCTGCGACTTCTTGCGTCCCTCTGCCGGCTCGTTGATGGGGAACTTCACGCGTCCATTTCCGTTTGACATCACCTTCGACATCAGCGCGGAATACTCGGTGGAAATATCTTTGTCGTCGAAGCTCTGGAACATCTCAAAGCCCATCACGTCGCGATAGAAATCCACCATCGCGTTCATTTCATTCCATCCGACATTTCCCACCACATGATCAATGTATTTCAGACCCACCGGCCGCACTACCGGATCATGCGTCACATGATGAAAGCCCGGAAGAAATATTCCGTGATAGTTCTTTCGCTCGACAAACGTGTGGATGGTATCGCCATAGGTTGCGATCGATGCCATCGTGACCGAGCCCTGTTTGTCCTCCAGCGCCCATGGCTCGCGTACGCTGCGGGCTCCTCGGCGCGTCGTCTCCAGCCACGCGGACGTGGCATCGTCCACCCACAGCGCAATGTCCTTGATGCCGTCGCCATGCTTGGCAATATGGTCTGCAATGGCGTTATTGGGGCGCAGCGGAGTCGTCAGCACAAAACGCACTTTGCCCTGCTCCACCACGTACGAAGCGCGATCACGCAGCCCTGTCTCCGGACCGGCATAGGCCACCAGCTTCATTCCAAAAGCTGCGCGATAAAAGTATGCGGCTTGCCGCGCGTTGCCCACGTAAAACTCGACAAAATCCGTGCCGTTCAGCGGCAGAAAGTCGTTCTTCGTCGCATTGGCTGGTTGTAGCGACGGGTGCTTGGCGGTAGCTGGCATCATGTCCCTCCCTTAGGATGCGGAGTATCTTCGCCGGACCTTGGCTGGTCGGCAACCTACCACAATATACCCGTGAACCCAGACTTGCCTACACGCCACTCGATCCATCGCCACTCCCGACTTCTTCTCGCTTTTTCGCACTGTCAAATGAAATCATTGACAGATTTGCGCGGCTAGCGGCATCCTAAGAGGTTTAGCCCAGCTGCTTTTCAGCAAACATTGGACGTCGCAGCGAAGGCACTCACGCTATGTCAATCCACCAGGAGCAGTTGACTCCCGCGCAGCAGAAAAACGAGCAGCTGGTCGCCGCGCGCCCATACCTGATCGAGCAGGACTGGGCCGCCTATACGCCGGATCAGCACGCCACCTGGTCGGAACTGGTGCGTCGCTGCATGCCGCAGTTGCGTCAATACGCTTGCCAGGAATATCTTGACGGCTTCCAGCAGATCGGGCTGCGCGAGGACAGCATTCCCGACCTTGCCGCCGTCTCCGCCAAGCTGGAGCCGCGAACCGGTTGGAACTCGACCCCGGTCTCCGGCTATCTGCCCGCCAGCGCTTTTTTTGAGATGCTGGCAGCGCGCCGGTTTCCCACCACAACCACGCTGCGTGACCGAAGCTCGCTTGAGTACACGCCGGAGCCCGACATCTTCCACGACGTCTTCGGTCACGTTCCCATGCATGCCCACCCCGTCTTCGCGGATTTTTTGCATGAGTACGGCCGAATATGCAGCAACCTCACAGACCGCGCTGAAGATATGGCCCGCATGGGCAGGCTGTTCTGGTTCACTGTCGAATTTGGCGTGATTCGCCAAGAGGGTCGCACCAAGGTCTACGGCAGCGGATTGATCTCCTCTCACGGAGAATGCTCCTACGTCATCGAGCGCGGCCCGGAGATTCGCGACTTCAATCTCGACCAGGTCCTGGAGCACGAGTTTTCCATCTCAGAAATGCAGCCGGTACTGTACGCGGTGGAGTCGTTTCAGCAGATTTATCAGGCCGCGCAGGAGGCTGGCCGTCGTCTCGGCTGAAAGAATTCACGAGATCGCAATCTATCTGTTACACAATTAGGTGTAGCCTTGACGGGCCATGGAGGAACTGCGTGCCGCGAATCCACTACCAGCAACAGCTGGCGCAACTGAAAGATAAGCTGCTCGCCATGGCGGCTCTTGCCCAGCAAACTATGGATTGCGCGCTGGACGGCTACCTCAAGTCTGATATCGTTCTGTTGCATCACGTCCAGGAAAACGAAGCGGCCATCAACGCCGCCGAACGCTCCGTCGACGAAATGGCCTATGACCTGATGGCGATGGAACAGCCCATGGCCATTGACCTCCGCTTTCTGCTTGCCGTCATCAAAATCAATGGTGACCTGGAACGAATCGGCGATCAGTCCGTGAACATTGCCGACCGCGCTACGGAACTGCTGCAGATGCCGCATGCTAATCTATCCGCGAATTTGCATGAGATGGGCGAGCTTACGGAGCAGATGATTCGCATCTCGCTTCAATCCCTGCTGGATGGCGACGCCACCATGGCCAAGTCCGTTCTAACCCTCGATAACGATCTGGATCAAATGAACCGCCAGGTTCACAAAGCCATGATCGCCGCCATTCAAGAGCATCCGGAATGGACTGAGCAAGCGCTCAACACCATCATCATTTCCCGAAATCTGGAGCGCATCGGCGACCACGCCACCAACATCGCAGAAGATGTTATCTTCTGGGTGCACGGTGCCGATGTCCGTCACCAGCTCAGTCTCGCCACAGATTAACCCGCCTCCCTCCGCCGGAGTTTCACCGCTCCATTCCTCTCGTGAGCCGTCTCGCAAATCACCCCACGCGACGTTATCTGTTATAACAAGCATGTCGCGAATATGACTGCCCCCAAGAAAACTTCTCCTCCGCCTAAGTCCAGGTTACGCAAGCAAGCAGTTCCAATTCCGAAACCAATTGGCCTGCAGGCAGAATTGCGCCAGACAAAATCTTTCGACAGCCTGCACGCCGAAGCTATTCTGAACATTGTCCGCACCTCGGCCCAAATGCAGCACGCGCTCCACCTGCAGCTGAAGCCTTACGGCATCACCGAGACACAATACAATTCGCTGCGGATTTTGCGAGGCGCCGGATCCAGCGGATTGACCTGTGCCGAGATTGCCGAACGACTGGTGAACCAGGACCCCGACATCACCCGGCTGGTAGAACGCCTGCAGCGGCAGGGGCTGGTGCGTAGAGCGCGGAGTGAAAAAGATCGTCGAGTGGTCCTGACGAAAATTACTGTCGCGGGACTAAATCGCCTGAAAGAAATGGATCCCGTGGTAAACGGCACGGTGCATGCGCTGCTGTCCCATCTTTCGTCATCGGAGTTGAAAACGATGATCGATCTGTTGGAAAGGGCCCGGCTGTTCGCCGAGCCCTCGAATCCAAAAGGATAGGTTTGCGCCTTAGGGACGAAGTCGACCCATATTGATTTCCTGCACGGTTGCTTTGCCCGTGCCGGTATTCGCCGATGGCTGCTTCAACAACTGATGGTGCAGGCAATACAGCGCCAATTCAAGCCGGTCAGACACTCCTAGCTTGTCGTAGATTTTGCGCAGGTAGTTCTTCACCACCTGTTCCGTAGTGCCAATCTTGTAGGCGATTTCCTTGTTGCGCATGCCCTGCGTCACGCATCCGATAATCGACAACTCCTTCGGCGACAGCCGCGGCTGTAGCTTCGGATTGGTCAGGTTGTTGGCCTCAGTACGGTAGGCCTCGATGACCCAGCTCACCGACTGATTGTCGATCCAGGTTTCTCCGTCCGCAATTTTGCGCACGCAGCGAATCAGCAGGTCAGGAGAGATCGAGCGCGAGATGACTCCGCGCACGCCGCGACGATACAGATCCACGATGAATGTTTCACTGTTTTCGCTCACCTGAACAATCAGCTTCGCGTTCGGAGCGCGCTTCAACATGTCAGGAATCGCTTCCGCCTGGCCGGAGATCATGCCTCCGTCCAGCAGCACTATGTCGGATGGATAACGTTCCAGCGCAGCCAGCAGACCGGGATAGTTTTCGGCCTGTGCCACTACGCGCATGTCATCCTCAACGGCAAAAATCTTGCGGATTCCTACTCGGTAAATGGCTTGTGAGTCCGCGAGCAGAATGCGGATTCCTGCAGCCTCTTCGGTGGGTCCCGAAGAACTTTTCTCCGGAACAGCAGTCAGCCCGGACTCAGGCGTCGAATCGGAGCTGGAGTTCGAGTTCATAAGCTTCTTCGTTGCATCGGCAGAAATGACAGGCATGCTTTGCCTCAGGAGAGCATTTCGTAGTTATCAATAACGGTGGCAACTTCTACTTGTTCTGGACTTCGTCTGTAGGATCGGATCACGCGTCCACAGCAATGTACCCGTACGTCGTCGGAGGTCCCCAGCGTGGCTGAGGGCATGATCATCTCAACTTCAATGGCGCTTCCCGCTTCCAGAATGCGGGAAAACGAAAGCAATAAACCGCTGGCGGAAACGTTGATTGTCTCGGCTTCCTCTTCGCCTTTTTCTGTCTGAATCTTTACCTTCATCCGCACAGGAAACCGTACGGAATTTCGCAGTTCCAAAACTGAGCCAGAGTGAGAGAGAGCGTTCTTCTGGACTGGTTCGTGCACGGGAGATCACTCCAACTCGGATTTGAACAGAGCCAAATGGGCTCTCTCTGCAAGTGTGTTCTGAGAGATCAGAATACATGGATCAGTCACTCTTGCACAGTTACTACTAAGAGTCACGACGGTAACTTAACAGTTATTACTGATAACAGGCAAGGCTTCTTAATTCAGTAACGCAGAGGATTTTTGATGAGATCAAAAATAAAAATGTTAAGCCTTTTTCCATGAATGATTTAACGGACCCTTTCCGGTTCCGATCGAATACGCGTGCAGCAGTGCACCCGTAATGTAGACCTTAGCATTGGCGACCGCATTTGAAGACTCATCGCCCAATGCGATCCGAGCAGCCAGGGCTGACGAGAAAGTACACCCCGTTCCATGCGTCGAGCTCGTCTCAACCCATTCCCCAGGAAACCATTGGCACTTTCCGTCGATTAAGAGTAGGTCGTCAGGTGTCTTTGCATGACCGCCAGTCACGACAATTTTCAGTGCAGGATTTCCACAACGAGTCGCCATCCGATGCAGCTCCTGGGCGACTTTCTCCGTTTCTTCCCTTTTTGTCCGAGCTGATCCTCCGGTCAAAACCGCCAGCTCTGCCAAATTTGGAGTGATCCAGTTTGCCCGGGCCAGCCCCGCTCGACGCAATACCTCACGCCCCTCGGAATCAAGTAAGTCCTTGCCAGAACTGGACTTCATCACCGGATCCAGCACAACCGGCACATTTTTCTGGCCTTGCAGCCACGTGATCACCGCTGTGGCGACCGCCCCGTTCCCCAACATTCCCACTTTAATCGCGTCGAAGCGTACATCCCCTGCCAGACAGTCCAGCGTCTCAACCACGGTGCCTGGATCCAGCCCAATCACTTTCCGAACTCCCAGGGTGGACTGGATGGTGAGCGCCGTAATGGATGCCATGCCGTAGACTCCCAGCGCAGCAAAGGTTTTCAAATCCGCCAGCACGCCTGCACCGGCCGAGGGATCATAGCCGGCGATCGACAAAACGATGGGCGGTGAGCTTGGAACGGCTGCTGCATTGGAACTGGAAGACGAAACCGCCTGGTCCGCTCCCGCAATGGAGCGCTCTGGATCGGGAAACTGACTGTGTGGAGGCGGCAAGGCTTTTCCTGCGGTTCGGGACAGCCGTCAAGAATCTGGACAGAAGCGTTTCTTATTGGTACCACAAAGATCGCAATTTTGCAAGATAAATTTAAATGTAAGTCTATTTTTTTCATTGACTTAGGTAACACTTTGCCGATAGACTCAAAGGAGTTTGGCTATGGGAATTTTGAACCCACATACGACCTCGAACAGTGCAGACGGTCCGCTATCCATCCGTCGCGCTGCCTCCATTGCTGCAGGCTTGTTCTGCGGCGTTACGTTGACGCTGCACTGCGTTCAGGCGAATCACGGACCCGTATCCGTGCTGGCCGAGGCAACGCCGTCGACCACACGGGCTGCAGCAGCTAAGGCAAAGCCGACCGCAACTCCCGCGAAGAAGGTTCAGGATTGGCATCAGATCGGTTTGGCTTCTTGGTACGGACGCGAGTTTCAGGGAAAAGAAACGGCCGACGGTGAGTCGTTCAACATGTACGACCTCACCTGTGCCCATCGATCCCTGCCTCTTGGCACCTGGGTCAAGGTGACAAACCTCCATACCCGCAAGTGGATCGTGGTGCGTGTTAATGATCGCGGACCGGTTCCCGATACCAGAATTGCCGACCTGTCCTCTGAAGCCGCCTACATGCTGGGCATGCGAGCCCGCGGTGTCACCCGCATCCGCCTGGACGTGATTGACCCCAAGGCTGCCATCGAAATTGCCCGCCTCGACAGGATTCGCATGGCCCGCGAGGCTGCCGAGCAATCCACCATCGAAACCGGCAACTAAGAGTTCCCTTTTCGGGCTCCCAAAATTCCTTCGCAGGAGTGGCCGGAGCCTCGTCTAGCTGGCAGGCCCAGCGAAAAGCATGAGATTCCCGTCCGGATCCTTCACGATGAACGCCTTTGCTCCCCATGGCTCGCTCCTTATTACCTGGTGGAAAGGTACTTCGGCGGCCTGATATGCAAAGGAACAGCTACTCGATCTCTCCTGCGCTGCTGAGCGTGATTGAGGCGGATAGCAGGTCCTCCCGTTGGCGGATATCTCCGGCAAAGACAGGCTCATCCACACAGCGCAGCGCAAGCCGGACGTTGTCGCGGCTCACCTGTCCGTAGAACGGCGGATCGCCATAGACAAAGTCGGTGACGAAGCCGAGCTTCTCAGTGAAAAACTCGGAGGATGCTTTCAGGTCGCGAACGTACAGGTGTGCAGCCACGGAGGTAAGAATCGGCTGAGAGTGCGAATCCGTCCGGGACATCGCGTGCAAGCTCCTTTCGTCATCGCAGAGAATGCTTAGCCCGCTCTCTCGCCACGCCAATAAAAAGCAGAACCCTACCCCAGACGGGACAGGGTTCACATGGTTTCACGCCAAAAGTTGGCGCTAGAGCTTTTCGTGGAACTCGCAAGCGGAGCAGGAGATGTACACTCCGCCCGGCACGCCGCGTTCCCGATCCTTGACGCGCTTCACAATGCGGGTCGGTTTGGAGCATTTGGGACAATCCGTGCTCTTGGTGGTGTCCATTTCCTTTTTACGGTCGCCCGTTTTCGCAATCTTTGCCATGATCTTTCCAATCTCCTTCTACTCGGTGATCCGCGTCGCCGCATCCTCTGCCCATTCGATCTCGCACCATTCGCTTCGGCAGGTCTAAAAAAGACCAAACCGCGGCAACAGGAGTTGAGTGGGAAATTCGGCCCAGATACCAGTCTTGATACGAGCCGGAGTGGTCGCGAATCACTTGCAATCCTAGTTTA
Organism: Acidobacteriaceae bacterium; assembly: GCA_035502695.1. GTDB lineage: Bacteria > Acidobacteriota > Terriglobia > Terriglobales > Acidobacteriaceae > JAKAAZ01. The sequence goes on along the minus strand of DATJUD010000073.1, from coordinate 2,261 downwards.
CACGAAGCTGTCCGTTCCACCGGCTTGGCCGGCGCGCATCGTGACTAGGGAGTCTAAGTATCCTTTGCCGGTGGCAACACAGGAGACGATGTCTCTATCGCAGGGTTCTGGGACTCTGGACGGCCAGGCGCATTCGCGGGCGCAATCTGCACCAACCCCGCTTTCGGAGCCTCAGTGGGTGGTGCCGACGCGGCTGCGGGCGGAGCCGGATGCATCGGATGACTCAGATCGACAGGGATCCCCGCCGGTTTGATCTCCGGCTGGCTATATTTCCACGCTAATTCGCTCGTCATGCGGATCAGAAAATACAATCCCACCCACAACACGATCAAAGTGATCAGGCTGCCTTCCGGTCCAAACTCCGCACCCGTCAGCCATGTCGGTCCATCAACGTACGTGTGGATGACGGTTGAAACCTGACGGCTGCCCGCCAGCGGCTGGCCGAACAGGATCCCGATGCTGGCTGTCCATGCAAAGTGCAGTCCCCAGCCCAGCCACAATGCATGGGTCCGTAAATATGCGGCGGATAACAGAATCGCGGCCACCCCGCTGATCCATACCGCTGTCGGGGTCGAACCGGGCGTGGTCAAACGCAACGCGCCGAAAAGTATCGCCGCCAAAATGGTCGCTGCGAACGGGCCCACGGTCTCCACCAATTTTTGAAACGGATATCCGCGGAATGCAATCTCGCCCGCAATCGCACCTGCCAGCAGGGTTAGAATCTGCACGACCAGCAGCCCCCACGCTCGTGGAGCGGCCCAAAGTAACACGTAAAAATGTCCAACCAGAGCGACGATCAGCAGAACGACCGTCACCATTCCCCATCCCAGTGCAGCGCCCATGCCAAACTCACGAACGGCCCCGGGCCTGCTGGGCAGTCCCATCGCTCGGATCGGCTCGCTAGAGCGATCCCACGCCAGCTCCATGTATCCGAAGCCCACGATCAGCATAAAAATCTGGAAGAGATTGCGAAGCAGAGGAAATACAGCGCCGCGGCTGAAGCCATGTGCGGCTCGATTGGCCAGGTAATAGGTGACCAGCAGCCAGCCTACTGCGCCGATAAACCGAACAAAAGCGCGTCCGCGACCCGGACCTCGCAGCAGACTCATACCCTTACTCCACCAAATCGAATCAGCCGGCGATGCCAGACGGAATCGCTCCCGACAGAAAACAAAACTCGCGCAGCCGCCACAGTCTTGTTAGCGAGATCGCGCACGGAGCGCCTGCGCCTGCTGCCTGGCTGCACCGTTCATCCTTCGGTAAAAAACTGTGCCATGTTGCGAAACTTTAAGATCCTGTTCCGCACCAACTCATCCGTAGCGAGCTTCTGCAGATCGCTCAAATTCTGCTGCAGCGCTTCGTCGAGCAGCTTGGTTGCCAGCTCTGGATCGCTTTGTGCACCACCTGGCGGCTCCGGCACAATCGCGTCTACACAACCCAGCCGAAAAATGCTTTCAGAATTCGTCTGCAGCGCCTCCGCCGCCAGCGCTCGCTTGCTCGCATCCCGCCACATAATAGATGCGCAGGCTTCGGGCGAAATCACCGAGTACACCGCGTTTTCCAGCATCAGCACGCGATCCGCAACAGCCAGCGCCAACGCCCCACCCGAGCCGCCTTCTCCGGTAATGGTCGAAATGATTGGAACCCGCAGGCGCGCCATCTCTCGCAGATTGCGCGCAATGGCTTCCGCTTGTCCCCGCTCCTCCGCACCCAACCCAGGGTTGGCGCCAATCAAGTCAATAAACGTGAACACCGGCCGCCCAAACTTCTCGGCGAGTTTCATCGCTCGCAGCGCCTTGCGATAGCCTTCAGGATTCGGCATCCCGAAGTTGCGTGCTACCTTCTCCTTCGTAGTGCGACCCTTCACGTTCGCAATCACCATTACCTGTTGCTCGTGATAGCGTGCCATGCCGCACGACATCGCCAGATCGTCGCCAAACGAGCGATCGCCGTGAATCTCACTGTAATCCGTAAATAACGACTGGATAAATTCCATCGGATACGGGCGCTTCGGATGCCGCGCCAACTCCGTCTTCTGCCAGGCCACACTGTGCGTTTCGGCTGGCGTTTCTGTCCGCTTGTCTGCTGAGTTCTCTGCCATCATGGTAGAACTTCGATTCTAGTGGCCTTCAGCGTCCACGCACAACTAATCCATTGGATTCAAAATTCAATCCCTGCGGCTCGGAGGGTCGCCCACGAATCGCTTTTTCTATCTCCAGTATTGCGAAATACCTGTGTTTCCTTGCTTCGCATCACAATGT
>DATJUD010000072.1:0-12014 GCA_035502695.1 Acidobacteriaceae bacterium | reverse complement strand
CAATGCGCTCATCGACCGCCGGGTGCCCCACTCAAGCCCACCCTGAGCGTAGCCGAACGGGTTGGCTTGAGTGGGCTAAGAAGAACTCACCCCTCCCCGCTCCTCTGCCCGCTCCCTCCGCCACCCGCTCTTCATCGACCCAACCACGTCGCATCAACCTAAACCGTCCCCGTCAACAATTCCTCCCGCCGCCACCAATCCCCCGAATCCATCTCAAATCCAGCCCAACAAGTGCATCGGCCTGTTCTCGCCTGTTAAGAATGAGTTCAGGATTGGCGCCAGAACGGAACCCGGTCGGTTCGACAAATATCTGCACCGCGATTTTTCACGCAGCAGCGATCTCGCTGCTCGCCGCGCGCACCACCCGCATCACGCTGATGTCGTCCTGTTGCCCGAATTCCTGCGCCGCCGTCGCCACTTCCGCCGCGGTCATCGGTTCACGCAGCATCGCCTCGATTCGCTCAAAGCCGAACAGGTGCCCTTGCGCGTCTTGGGCCTCCGCCACTCCGTCCGACAGCAGCATCAACGTGTCGCCCGGCTGCAACTGAAAATGCATCACGGGAAATTCCGCGCTCAACACCATACCCAGCGGCAGCGCGCCTTCCATCGGAAATTCTTTTCCGCTCAAATACGGCGGCATGTGTCCGGCGTTAGCCAACGTCACTTCGCCATCCGCCGCAATCCGCATTGCCAGGCAGGTCGCATGCGCCTGGCCGCGTCCTAACAGGCGTTGGTTCAGCGTCCGCAAAACAGCTAGTGGTTCGAACGTGGTGTCCGTCGCCGTGCGGATGGCGCCCACAATCAGCGCCACCAGCATGCCCGCCTGCAATCCGTGGCCGGCCACATCGCCCACCACAATCAGCACGCTGCCATCGCTGGCGTGCGGAATGATCTGGAAGAAGTCGCCGCCCACTACGCGGGCCGGACGGTACTCGCTTTCAATCGTCAGCCCCGGAATCTGCGGCAGCGCTTCCGGAATCAGCATCTGCTGCACCTGCCGCGCCTGCTCAATTTCCAGCTTGAGCTGCTCGCGCTCCCGCTGCGTGCGCAGGAACCTCCGCAGCAGCAGAACGGTGATGATGAGTAGCGACAGAATGGTGCCGATCTCCCTCAGGCCGATCCCGACACCGGAGAGGAAGAATTGCCCTGGCAAATGCAGCACAATCAGCTCTTCCTCATACAGCGACAGGATCACCAGCACCACCGCGGGCAGCGCCAGCCAACCCTCGGCCCTGTCTTTGCGAATGCCCCGAACCGTGACCCAGACCAGCAGCACGCCCAGCAGTAGTTTGAGCGCCAGCGTCAGCGGCGAGAGCCAGACGATGGCATGGACGGGGACCACGCTGCCGTAGAGCGGCGCCCGCAGCATGGCCATGCCGATGCCCAGCAGTACCACCAGACTCCAGACCATGCGGTGCACCCGGGCCATGCGATCCAGCCGGAACCAGTACGCCCAGAAGAGCACCCACAGGCCAATGCTGGCCGGGGTCAAAACTGCATCCTGCAGCAAAAACACGAGGCTTCCATCGATCCAGGTGGTGTAGCCTAGCGCCGCAAGGGTGGCCACGAAAGCCAGGAGGGCCGCGCAGGTCAGGCCCAGCCAGAGATAGGCGGGCTCGGTGCGGTCCAGCCAGAACAGACCGAAGGCTACCCCCAGGGCCAGCAGCAGGATCGCCATTTCAAAAAATTCGCTGTAGTTCGCCCGATCGATGGCATCCCAGTCCAGTTGGAGCAGGCCGACGATGGCGGAGGCATGCCCTAGCACCGGCGGCCCATGCAGGCCACCGACATCCGGATCCACCAGCGGCGTGAAGGCTGCCATCCACATGCGAATGGCGACTGTCGCCGGGCCACTGTGAAGATCGGCGGGCAGCGGGAAGGACCGCGGCAGGGCGTTGTAGAGGGTGACGCCATGCGCAGTGAACCGGCCAAACTCCCCGATCATCTGGCCATTGACATACACCTGATAGGCATCGTCGAAGTTGTCCGGCATCTTCAGCGCCAGCGCACTCTGCCCATCCTGAATATCGACCCGCAGCCGGTACCAGGCATAGCCGGAGTAGCCCTTGTAGCCCCGCGCCGTCCAGCCGGGGACAAAGCCGCTACTGCCGAGGATTGGATCGTACGATCCCGGCGGCGGCGTCAGATCCATCGTCCCCCAGCCGGAGTCATCGAAGTCCGGCTGCGCCCAGGCCAAGTTGTCGCCCGCGCGGAACTTCCAAAGCCCATCCAGCGGAACGGTCGCGTTGCCCAGCGTGATCTGCCGGACAGCATCATTCCCAGGCGCAGCTGCACCGTTCCCAGCCGCAGCCGCATTTTGAGCCAGCAGCGGCAGACTCACGCACACCAGCACAAAAACGGCAATCGAAGACCGTAAATGCTGCAAAGGTTGACTCTTTCTGGGGGGCACTCCACAAATACCAGCCACACCACAGCCCTGGCAACGAAGAAATATCGCGCCGGCGAGAATCCTTCCCCCGTCTGATGTGGGCAATCCCAGGCTCTCTCCGTCATCCCCGAAGTAACCCCGGCGGCAAGCAGCGTTTTATTTCGAGAAAGCTGGCGCATTCTCCTTCGCGCGCGAGAATGCTCCATCTGGCGCTTCCTGGGAAAACTAGTTCCCCGAAATCGCCCCCTGAAACAACCCCTCTGCCTCCGTAACCCGCATGGAATACCATGACCCTAGGGATGCGCCTGCAGTCCTGGAGCCGAAGCAACAATGACGAAAGAAGTCATCACCATCTCCAAAGAAGATTATTTAAAAGCCATTCTGGAAGCCGAATCAGAAGGCCAGACAGTCATTTCTTCCACCCTGGCCCATTGGCTATCTGTCTCGCCGCCCGCAGTTACGATGGCCCTGAAGCGCTTAAAACGCGACGGATATGTCGAAGTGAAGCCGGACGGCATCGTTCGCCTGACTCCGAAAGGAAAAGAGACTGCCTATCACACTGCACGCCGCCATCATTTGATTGAGCGCATGTTGTCGGAAATGTTCGGCATGGACTGGTATCGCGTCCACGATGAGGCGGAGCGACTGGAACATGCGGTTTCACCGGCTTTCGAAGCCAAGCTGATTGAAAAGCTTGGAGAAAAAGGAACTTGTCCGCACGGCAATTCTGTGCTGCCCGAAAGCCCGGATCAACTGCGAAAGCGCGGACTGGTTCCATTATTCGATGCAGCAGAAAGTGTGCCCTACACAGTTTCCTGTCTGCACGAGCGCGATCCTAAGCTGCTGATTTTTCTTCATCAGTCCGGCATCGGCCCGAATGCTCGGGTGCAACTACAGGCGCGCAACTACGACGAGACCGTAACCATCCAAACACCTTCTGGAACCATCACATTAGGAAGACCTGCCGCAGAGAGAGTCTGGGTGAAACGACGGAAACGTTAGCGTAAATTAATGTTTAGCATTAACCATCGTTAACTATTTGTGGCATACTGCGGTAAGAGGTTTTTCCGCCGGAATGCCTGAACTCCAATCCCAAATTGAAGTCGAACCCAAGCCGCGGCGGCCTTCCCTGCCCGACGTGTTCTCGACGGTGCGGGTATCGACCTCCCCGCAACTGTGGCGGCGTGCGCTCGGTTTCATTGGCCCAGGCTTTCTTATTTCCGTGGGATATATGGACCCCGGCAACTGGGCCACTGACCTAGCCGCAGGCTCGCGATTCGGCTACAAACTTCTCTTCGCTATCATGATGTCGAACCTGCTCGCGATCTTACTGCAGGGGCTTTCCATCAAACTCGGAGTCGCGACAGAACAGGACCTGGCCCAGGCCTGTCGCGAACACTACAGCAAGCCGGTCACGATCGGGCTTTGGATTTTCGCCGAAATCGCCATTGCCGCTTGCGACCTGGCAGAAGTCATCGGCTCCGCCATCGCGTTACAACTTCTTTTCGGTATTCCTCTTCTCGTCGGTGTGGTGATTACAAGCCTGGATGTACTGATGATCCTGCTGTTGCAAAATCGGGGATTTCGCTACCTGGAAGCGCTTGTGATTGTGTTAATTGCAACCATCGGGGTGATGTTTGCGATTGAGATTTTCTTCTCGCATCCGCAATGGAGTTCGATCGCCTGGAATTTATTTATCCCCTCCCACGAGATCCTCTCGAACGGGACCATGTTGTACATCGCCATTGGAATCCTTGGTGCAACGGTGATGCCGCACAACTTGTATCTGCATTCCTCGATTGTGCAGACACGCGATTATCCGCGCACGTCGAAAGGCAAGCGGGAAGCGATCCTGCTGGCCAGCCTGGATTCCGCCGCCGCCCTGACCATGGCGCTGTTCGTCAATGCCGCCATCCTGATTGTTGCGGCGGCCGTGTTCCATCGCACCGGGCACAATGGGGTTGCTGAAATTGGTGACGCCTACAAATTGCTGACGCCGCTGCTTGGCGTCGCGGGCGCCAGCACCATGTTCGCGGTCGCGTTGTTGGCCTCCGGGCAAAACTCAACCCTCACCGGAACTCTCGCGGGCCAGGTGGTGATGGAGGGCTTCCTTCATCTGCATCTTGCTCCCTGGAAGCGGCGACTGCTGACACGCCTGCTCGCGATTGTTCCGACCATTATTGTAACGGCGTTGTGGGGCATGTCCGGCACGGCGCGATTGCTGATCCTGAGTCAGGTGATTCTGAGTATGCAATTGAGTTTCGCTGTCTTCCCGCTGATGGCATTCACCAGCGATCCCAAGAAGATGGGGGAGTTTGTCAATCGGCCTTGGCTGAAAATCCTCGGATGGTCCTCCGCAATCTTCATCGCCGGTCTGAATGGATGGCTGCTAATTCAGATCTTTTTAGGACATTCTTAGTCAAGTCACCTTTCATTTACATCCCACAGGCCACCGGGCAATTCCGGATTGCATCCACACCAAAGATGCGGACTCTTTTGTCAGAGCTACCGCTCCTCCATGCGAGGACAGGATGAACACCCAAGAAAAAGAAAAAGCTGAGAATCGTACAGAGGATCGAAAGCACGCGGTCCAGCCTTCCGGCTATGACGGAAAGAATCCTGCGACCGCCGGTCCTGGAGATACGGCCGTGCGCAGCCCGACGCCGGAAACAGAAAAAGGCGAAATTAATCCTTCCGCGCCGAACGACGTGAACCGGACGCCTGAGAAGAAGTAAACGGTTCCAGCAGTTTTGCCGGGATGGCTTGGCGCTTCTTCAACATCGCCGTCCATGGATCATGACGCAGCCGCGATTTCCAGTCCGAAAAGTCTGCGACCAAAAAGCGCGGCGGCTTGGCGGAATCAAGTTCCATCCAATCCATCGGCACCGCAACCGGCGCTCCGGGACGCGCGCGCGGAGAGAACGGCGCAATCGACGTTGCCCCTCGATCATTGCGCAGATAATCAATGAAGATTTTTCCCTTACGATCGGCCTTGGTCATTTTCGTCAGATAGAGAGCCTTATTCTCATCCGCCATCTGATTGGCGATGCCGTGCGCAAATTCTTTTATGACCGGCCAGTCGTGCTCCGGAGCGATCGGCGCGACAACATGCAATCCCTTTCCGCCAGTCGTCTTTAAAAAGCTTTCCAGCTTGCATTGCTTCAGCCGCGAGCGAACTTCCTTTGCGCTCTCAGCCAGCGTCTTCCAGGGAATCGCTTCGTCCGGATCCAGGTCAAAGACAAGCCGATCAGGCTTCTCAATGTCGTTGTTGGTCGAACCCCACGGATGAATTTCAAGAACACCCATCTGCGCCAATCCGGCGAGGCCTAGCGCGCTCGACAGAGTAATGTAGGACTCGACAACTCCGCTTCTGCGGCCTCGTATGTCGATGCCGTCAATGCCATCCGGCAGGCTATCCGTGACATGTTTTTGGAAGAAGCACGGCTTCGTACTGCCTTGCGGGCAACGAACAATGCTGAGCGGCCGATCGACAATGTGCGGCAACATGTGTTCCCGTACGGCCCAGAAATAATCTGCCAACTGCTGTTTGGTGAGCTTGGTTTCTGAATCGACCTGCTTATCAGGATGGGTCAGTACGATTGGAAACGTGTCGACTGCCTTGCTGGACTTGCCTGGGTTAGTTTTGGAAGCGATGACGCGAGCTGCGGTTCGAGTCGAACGATGGTTTCGCGACGAGACACTGGCGGCGCTGCTTTTCTTGCGCGCGGGTCTCGACGAGGCGGTCCGTGCACTTTTTGTCGGCGAAGATTCCTTTGCCGTATCAGTTGCCACCGGCAACTCTCGCGTCACCTGCTTCGCCGGCTTGTCTTCTCGCAGGCCCTGAAACGATGCCTGGCGAACAAGATTGTCGGCTGTCCATGTCGCGAACTTCACTTCACACACATACTTCGGCTGCACCCATTGCGCATCGCGAGCGCCATCCGGCGGCACGTTGGAAAACGCCGGACGCTCCTGACGAATTTCCTCCAGCCGTTTGCGCATTTGCAGACGCGCCTTCTGCGTGAAGCCGGTGCCGGTGCGGCCGGCATAGATCAGTTCTCGGTCGCGATAGTAGCCAAGCAGCAGCGCACCGATACCCACACCTGTTTTTGTGGGTGGTGTAAATCCACCAATCACAAATTCCTGCTGACGAACACATTTGATTTTCAGCCAGGTGCCGCTTCGGCCAGAGGTATAGGGTGCGGAAGCCTCCTTCGACACAATGCCTTCCGCGCCCAGCTGGCAAGCTTTTTCGAATATTTCGCCGCCGCGTGTATTGAGGTGGTGACTATACCGCAAAATACCTTGATGGTCGCCGTCAGAAACTTGGGCAAGAATCTTCTCAAGAATATTTTTCCTCTGCTCCAGTGGAAGGTTGCGCAGATTGTGGCCGTTCAAATGGAGCAAGTCGAAGATCACATAGGTGAGCGGTTTTTTCCTGCCTTCCTGAAACGCGGCCTGCAGATCGGCAAAACTGGTCTTCCCCTCTTCGTCGAAAACCACCACCTCGCCATCGAGCAATGCTTCTTCCACCGGCAACTCCACCAGAGCGGCGGCGATGTCCGGCATGCGATGCGTCCAATCAAGACCGCCGCGAGTGATCAGCGCCACAGAACGGGATCTCTGACCGTGAACGGATGCGATCCGGCCCTGCATGCGATAGCCATCCAACTTCAGCTCGTGAATCCATTCGGAACCATCCGGCGCTTCGGTTACCTGCGTTGCCAATTGTGGCGGCACAAATTTTGGCAGAGATTCTTTGGGCGCGCTTTTCAATTCGCTCGCGAACGACAAAACCTTGGGTGGGACATCGTTGCGTTTGTCATGGCGGTGATTCGAATTTTGAGATGTGCGAGCAGGTTTTTCTTTTGCTGTGTGCTGCCGCGATTTCTGACGTTCCTTCTGCTGCTGACTCCCTTGTGTGCCCCAAACATGATCCTGATTTTCGGCGATCGCATCCAGGTCGCGGCCGGTGACAACACTGTCGGGCTCTTCTTCTGTCACTGGAGGATCATCAGGACCGCGCTCTTGCCCATCGTGCTCCTTGATCAGCAGCCAGTTGGCCTTCTTCTCGCCGGCAGCCTTGCCTCCCATGCGGATCAGCGCCCAATCGCCGTGCAGCTTTTCGCCTTTCAGGGTGAATTTCAGGCGCCCCTTTTCGAGCCCCTCGTCCACATCGCCGTGCGGCTCCCAGGTCCCGTGATCCCATAGCATCACGGTCCCCCCACCATACTGACCCTTGGGAATGATGCCTTCAAAGCCGCCATATTCCATCGGGTGATCTTCGACCTGCACGGCAAGCCGCTTGTCTCCGGGATAATAGCTGGGACCCTTCGTCACTGCCCAGCTTTTCAGAACGCCATGCCAGCCGAGGCGAAAATCATAATGCAGCCGCGTCGCTGCGTGCTTCTGAATGACAAACGGCAGTTCGGAATCTTTTTCAGCGGCTCGCTTTTTCGATTCTTTATTTCCCCCACGAGGCTCGGCGGTCACGTCGAAGTTCCGCATCGAGCGATAGCGGGAGAGCTGTTTCTCAATGGCAGCGGAACTGCGAGCGCGCGAAGATTTTTTCTTGGGATGAGCAGTCGCCATATTTTTAGGCAGTCTTCTTTCTACGTACGTGCGGTTTGACCAGTTTCAGGCCGGTGGATTTCGACTTGCTTTTCTTTTCTGCCGCGGCATGTTTCGTTGCAGCCGACCTCGTATGGCCGGACGAAGGATGCTCACCGACGCTCTTGCGTAGCGCATCCATCAGGTTGATTACCTTGGCGCGCTTCGGTGTTTTCTGTTCCTGTGGAAGCGGATGATGTTCAATCTTGGCGTCGATCAATTCGCGGAGCGCGACCTCGTAGTCGTCTTCAAATTTTGACGGAACAAATTTTGCGGTGCTGCGCTGGATCAATTCCTTCGCCAGCGCCAGTTGATCTTTATCAATACTGTGTTCTTTAATTCCGGAAAAATATTCGGAGGCATCCCGCAACTCCGCTTGATAGCGCATAGTGTAGGCCATCAAACCGCGCGATTTTGGATCGCTGGGCGGCATCACAGCGATCAGGTGTTCACGGCCGGCAAATGCAGCTTCGCCCAAGCCGGCCTTGCCGGTTTCCCGCAGCGCTTTTTGGATAACGGCAAACGCCTGCTCCTGGGCGTCATTCTGGGGAACGACAAAATACGGCTTCTCGAAAAATGCCGGATCAATTTCGTCGATATTGATGAACTGCACAATCTCGAGAGTTTTTTTGCTGGGGATGCGAAGGTGTGCAATCTCCTCCGGATCGATGGTGATGTATTCGCCTTTGCGAACTTCGTAGCCCTTCACAATGTCGGCGCGATCGACCGCTTCCTGATCCTGGGCAACGTTCTGATGGCGGATTCGTTCGCCGGTTCTTCGATCAATTTGATGGAACGCGATCTGGCTGGCAGCTTCTGTCGCCGGAAATAAGGAAACGCCAAAGGAAACCAGGGAAATCTGAATTTGTCCAGACCAATATGGGCGTGCCATAAGCAATGCCTCGTTTCTGAAATTTCTACCAGACACTAGGATTCATACGCGTCCGCAGAAGGTGCCAGGCGCGGCGAAATTGGCTACGCAAATGCGCGGCGAACTAGCGGCGACGGCCAATCCAGTAGCCTGCGACGCCGGCCAGCGTTAGCGCCACGAGGGGCAGCACGATTCGCGGCGGCGGCCAACCGGGAGCGCTGCCGAAAACCGGGTCTGCCTTCGGGAGATCGGGTTCCGTGCCGAATGCGTCGGTCACGGCGGCGATGGTCGCCAGTGTTCGACGACTGTTACGGCTGTTCATACGCTGCAGCGATTTCAGTAAGGAAGGCGGCTCGCACCCCGGTTCGTTTCTGCGGCATTGATCCTCGGTAATCGCGTTGGCAACGGCATCCACCTTTTCCGGATCGAGGTTGGCGAAGACGCGTGAGAGCGCCAGAAAATTGCGCATGGCGCGAATGCCCTCAGGTGTGCTCGAGAATTCGGAGACTTTGTCGACGATGGCATCGCCGGCTCCGATCGCGCCGCGCAAAGTGTCGAGCACGCCGTGATCCTGCGCCTCCTGCAACAAGTCGTATGCAGCCAGCACCGCCTTGGCATGTTGCACTGGAGCATGCTCGACTTGGCCGCGCAGTTCTTCCTGCTCATTGCGATGCGGAGTGTAATTGCGAATCGGCTGGGCCATGGCGTTTTCTCCTATTTACACCTGCAAATTGGCAATCTGTACCAGCTTGTCGTCCGGCGCGGTTCCGGGTAAACGATAATCTCCGCGCTGCCATTTGCGTTCCACTTCAACTCCATTTTGCGGAGTGGGATGGCCGAAGCGGAAATTGATTCGCGGCAGAGGATTGGCTCCCTGCTCCTCCAACGGAATCATTTGCACCGTGGTTTCTTTGTATGCGGGAGTGTGTGTGGCGCGATCAATGCCGACGCCGGTCAGCCGATTGACAGGCTGCTCGCTTGAGTTGAGCGGCAGGTAGATTTGTTTTCCTTCAACGCGGTCGGTGACCAGAACCTGTACCTTTACCTGGCCATATTTTGAGCGCAGGCGAACCCATCGACCCGTTTTGACACCGCGATCTGCAGCCAGTTCGGGAGAAATCTCCACCCACGTATTCGGCGTCTCTTCCATGATTCCTTTGCAACGGAAGGTCATGTTTCCGGTTTCAAAATGTTCCAGCAGCCGCCCGTTGTTCAGATGCAAATCGAATTCTTCCGTGACCTGCTCACAGGGCTCAATCCACTCAAGCGGATAAAATTTTGCCTTCCCGTCCGGGAACGGAAATTTCTCTGTAAACAGCAGAGGCTGATCCGAACCATCTGCCGCTACCGGCCACTGCAGCGATCTGTAGCCTTCGAGGCGCTCATAATTGACGCCTGCAAACATCGGCGTCAGCGATGCGACCTCGTCCATCACTTCCGATGGGTGGCTGTAGTTCCAGTTCGCGCCCAGCGCGTTGGCAATGTCCTGAATGATGCGCCAGTCCGGTCTGCTTTCGCCTAACGGTTCGAAGACTTGATAAAGCCGCTGAATGCGACGCTCCGTGTTCGTGAAGGTGCCGTCTTTTTCCAGGCTTGGGCTGGCAGGCAACACCACGTCGGCGTATTGCGCGGTCTCACTTAGGATCACATCCTGCACAACGAAGAAATCCAGTTTCTCCAAGGCTTCGCGAACATCATTTTCATTGGCGTCCGATGTGATGGTGTCTTCACCCTTCAGATACATCGCTTTCAGTTTTCCCTCATGGATGGCATCGATCATCGCGTGATTGTCGAGACCGGTGGTCGTCGGCATCTTCACATTCCATCCGGCCTCAAATCGAGCGATGACCTCAGGATCGTCCACCTTTTGATAGCCGGAGACAATATTCGGCATCGAGCCGAAGTCGCTGGCCCCCTGCACATTATTGTGTCCGCGCAACGGATAGGCACCCGCACCCGGCTTCATGTAGTTGCCGGTAAGCAAAAGCAGATTTGAAATCGACGTGGACGTGTCAGAACCCCCGCAGTGTTGCGTGACGCCCATGGCCCACAGGATGCAAACGCTTCTGGCCTGCGCAATCTCCTGCGCGACCTGCTGCAGTGTGGCGACGGAGATTCCGGTCAGCCGCTCCGCATATTCCAACGTGAACGGAGCCAGACTGTCGCGATACTCCGCGAAGCCATTCACCCAACGATCGACAAAGTCCATCTTCGCCAGCCCGTTGTCGATGATGTATTTCGCGACTGCGGAGAGCCATACCAGATCTGTTCCAGGTTTTGGGCGAATGAGAATGTCTGCCCGACGCGCCATTTCGTGCTCTCGCAGGTCAGCAACAATGAGACGCTGGCCGCGCAATTTGTGCGACTGCTTTACCCGCGTCGCCAGTACCGGATGGCTCTCTGCCGTGTTGCTGCCTATGATCAGGACCAGTGCCGCCGCTTCAATGTCGCGAATTGAACCACTGTCGCCGCCGTAGCCAACAGTGCGAGAAAGACCCATGGTAGCGGGTGTCTGGCAATAGCGAGAGCAGTTATCAATATTGTTGGTGCCGATGACGGCTCGCGCCAGCTTCTGCATCAGAAAACTTTCCTCATTCGTGCATTTTGACGAAGCAATCAAGCCAATGGCGTCTGGACCATGCTCGTTCTTGATCGCTGACAATTTGTCCGCGATCAGGTCGAGCGCTTCCTTCCAGGATGCTTCGCGAAATGTATCCCCCTGGCGAATGAGCGGCTTGGTCAAGCGATCTTTCGCGTTGACATAATCCCAGCCGAATTTTCCCTTAACACAGGTGGAAATACCGTTCGCTGGTCCTTCAGCCGGTTCAATTTTCAGAATGTGGCGATCCTTGGTCCAGACGTCGAAGGAACATCCAACGCCGCAATAGGTGCAGACGGTTTTAGTCCGTTTGACCCGCTGTTCGCGCATCGCCGCTTCCACCTGAGATACCGCAAGAATCGGGCCATATCCGGTTTCGGGCTCGACGCCCTTCACTACGTCGATCATGTTGTTCAGCGCCCTGGTGGGCAGGCCGGTAAAGTATCCTGCTCGGCCGATCATCGATTTTTCCATGAGCGCATTGCATGGACACACGGTGATGCAGTGCCCGCAAGAGACGCAGCTGGAACCGCCGATGGTTTCGC